>JAUWSP010000070.1 GCA_030610025.1 Acidobacteriota bacterium
CACCCCGCCCGGCGGCAGGGATCAAAACGCTTACGGAGGCCCTTAATACGCTCAGGGGCAAGAGATCCTACGGGTCGCCTCTGCGGTCTCTCAGACCGTAAGGAGGTCCTCCTCCTTACGTTCGAGAGCGGTGTTGATCTCACCGATGTAATGGTCGTGGAGCTTCTGGTGCTCGTCCATGCCGCGATGCTCTTCATCTTGACCGATGTCTTTTTCCTTCTCCATCTCCTTGAGCCTGTCGTTGCCCTCCCGTCGGGCGTGGCGAACCGAGTTTCGCGCGGTCTCGGCCAGGTCATGCGCTCGCTTGACGATCTCCTTGCGGCGCTCCTCGGTAAGCGGCGGTACGGGAATCCTCACGACCTTGCCGTCACTCGAAGGATTCAAGCCGAGATTGGCCTGCATCACGGCCTTCTCGATCAGGGGAATGAGAGAGGAATCGTAGGGTTGCGCCATGATCAAGGTCGCCTCGGGTACAGAGAGCTTGGCCACCTGATTCATGGGAGTCGGCGTACCGTAGTAGTCCACCGACACTCCATCGAGCATGGCCAGTGAGGCGCGTCCCGTCCTGAGATGCTTCAACTCTTCGTGGAAATGGTCCAGAGCCTCCTTCATCTTGACCTCGATCTCGAGAAACAGCTCTTTCATATCGCCTCCTCGAATGCCAGTCTGCACCAGTGTCGACTCGACTCGTTCAGCTTCCTATTGTGCCAGTATCCGGCGCCTAGCTGAAGTCCCTCCCTCAGCGGACTACCGATCCCACCGACTCACCGCAGACCACCCTTCGAAGGTTACCCGGCTCCAGCAGCCTGAAGATGATGATGGGAATGTCGTTGTCACGGCACAAGCTGATGGCCGCCGTGTCCATGACCCGCAGGTTTTTTTCCAGCACCTGCTGATAGGTAATCTCATGCAACAGCTCGGCACTGCTGTCCATGGCTGGATCGGCGGTGTAGACGCCATCCACGTTGGTGCCCTTCAGAAGGACTTCGGCATGGATTTCATTGGCTCGCAATCCCGCCGCACTGTCCGTTGTGAAGTAGGGGTTGCCTGTGCCGCCAGCGAAGATGACGACGCGCCCTTTTTCCAGGTGGCGGATTGCCCGCCGCCGGATGAAAGGCTCGGCCACATCACGGATCTCGATTGCTGTCTGGACCCGGGTGGTGACGTCGCGTTTTTCCAGCGCATCCTGCAATGCCAGGGCATTGATGACGGTGGCCAGCATGCCCATGTTGTCGCCCGTCACCCTGTCGAGACCGCGGTCACTGGCCGCCACACCGCGAATGATGTTGCCACCTCCGATGACGACGGCCAGCTCGACGCCCAACTCGCAGATGTCCCCGATCTCGTCGGCGACCCGGGCGACGACTTGCTCGTCGATCCCGAAGCTCTGGCTGCCCATGAGGGCCTCACCCGAGAGCTTCAGAAGGACCCGCTTGTATACCGGTTTGTCCGCCATTGCGTGCCAATCGTGTCAACCTGCGACCTGACTCCGGATCTCCTCCGTGAAGTCGACGGCCGGCTTCTCGATTCCCTCGCCGACCTTGAACCGGGCAAATCTACGAACCTGGATATTCTCACCCAGCTTGGCGATCACCTGCGTTACGAGCTCCTGCACGGTCAGGTCCGGATTCTTGATGAAGGCCTGCTCCATGAGCACCGACTCGGCAAAGAACTTCTCAATCTTACCCTCGACAATGCGATCCACCACATTCTCGGGCTTTCCCGACTCCACCGCCTGGTCGTGGTAGATCTCACGCTCCCGATCGAGGACGTCGCCGGCGACTTCGTCACGGCTGACGAACCGAGGATCCGCGGCAGCGATGTGCATGGCGAGATCCTTGACAAGCGCCTGAAAATCGTCGGTCCGGGCCACGAAGTCGGTCTCGCAGTTGACCTCCAGGAGCACGCCGATCAGGCCACCAGCATGAATGTAGGAGCCGACAACACCTTCGGCCGCGACCCTGCCTGCCTTCTTGGCCGCCGTCGCCATTCCATGCTTGCGCAGGATCTCGATCGCCTTCTCGACATCGCCCTCCGCCTCGACCAGCGACCGCTTGCAGTCCATCATTCCCGCCCCTGTCCGCTCGCGCAACTCCTTGACCAGCTGTGGCGTTACTTGCATCGTCACATCCCTCTTTCTTGCATCTCGACGACCCCGCTCGACACAGGGTCACACTGAGGTTTTGAAGTTCCATCCAAGAGCCGGCTGCGATTCACACCGCGGCACGGCATCTTGTGGCCTTCTGTGCGTTGAAACCTTCCGGTGCCGACGTCGACAACGGGGTCTGTCACTCGCTTTCGACTGATCAGCCGTGCGAAAAAGGGTCGCACGCCCTCCCAGGTCGGTCTATTGAGCCGGAGCGGTGCTCTCGACGGGGGCGGCCTCATCCACCGAAGCGACGGCTTCCTTGCCCTCCGCGCCCTCCGCTGGCTCGGCCTTCTCTGCCTCGGCTGCTGCCGCGTCCTTCGCCTCGATCTCGACTTGCTGCTCGAGCGCCGAGGAGCCTTCCAGGTAGGCGTCCGCTATCTTCGAGGCGAACAACCGGATCGATCGAATCGCGTCGTCGTTGCCGGGAATCGAGTAGTCGACTTCCTCCGGGTCACAATTGGTGTCGACAATCGCGATGACCGGGATCCCGAGCTTGTTGGCTTCGGCAACGGCGATGTGCTCCTTCTTCGGGTCGACAATGAAGACCGCATCCGGCAGCGCGGTCATGTCGCGAATACCTTCCAGGTTGCGCGTCATCTTCTCGCGCTCACGGTTGAGGCGCAGTTTTTCCTTCTTGGTGAGAGGGCTGCTCTCGTCGCCCAGTCGGGCCTCGGTGTCTTTCAACCGCTCTACCGACGCACGAATGGTGACGAAGTTGGTCAAAGTACCGCCCAGCCACCGGTGAGTCATGTAGAACTGGCCGCAGCGCCGAGATTCTTCCTCGATCACATCTTGCGCCTGCCGCTTGGTGCCCACGAACAGCAAACGCCGTCCCGTTCGCCCCAGGTCGCTAGCGAACTCAGCGGCCTGCCGAAACAGGACCAGAGTCCGCTGAAGATCGATGATGTAGATCCCATTGCGCTTGCCGAAGATGTACCGCTTCATCTTCGGATTCCATCGCCGAGTCTGATGTCCGAAATGGACTCCAGCCTCCAGCAGATCCCTCATCTTGATGTCTACCAACAGACTCCTCCTTCAGGTTCCCTATCTCTTGCTGAACTGGAAGCGAGCTCGGGCGCCCTTTTGCCCATACTTCTTGCGCTCTTTCTTTCGGGGATCACGGGTCAGCAAGCCGGCAGCCTTGAGGCGCTCGCGCAGCTCGCCGTTGTATTGCAGCAGAGCCCTGGAAATACCGTGACGCACGGCACCGGCTTGCCCCGTAGGGCCACCGCCAATCACCGTCGCGTAGATGTCGAACTTATCGTTGGTCTCGGTAGCCAACAACGGCTGCTTGATGATCATCCGCAGGACCTTGTTGGGGAAATAGTGATCCAACTGACGTCCATTCACGACCCACTTGCCGGCTCCCGGTCGCAGGAAGATGCGGGCAGTAGCCGTCTTGCGTCGGCCGGTCCCGTAGTACTGAAGATCGCTCAAACCTCTAACCTCCCAGGCAGTAGGCTACTTTTAAGTAAACGAAATCGCTTCAGGCCGTTGAGCCTGATGTGGATGCTCAGCCCCGGCATAGACCTTGAGCTTCTTGAGCTGGTGACGGCCCAATCGATTCTTGGGCAACATTCCCTTCACCGCGTACTCGATCAATCTGGCTGGCCGCTGGCTACGAATCTGGGCTGCCGTTCTGGACTTCAGCCCCCCAGGATGCGTGCTGTGCCGGTGATAGACCTTCTGTTCTTCCTTGCGCCCGGAGAAGACAGCCTTCTCGGCGTTGACCACGATGACGAAGTCGCCAATGTCGATGTGATGCGCGTATTCCGGCTTGTGCTTGCCGGTGAGCAACCGGGCCACCTCGGTTGAGAGTCGGCCGACGGTCTGATCAGAAGCATCCACGACATACCAATGGCGGTCGACTTCACCCTTCTTGGGACTGTACGTTTTCATGATGTCGCTCGACCGTTCTATTTCTTGACAGAAAATGCCCGACCCTTGCCAGGCAAAGGACCTCCGATATTAAGTAGGGCCTTCCGGAATGTCAAGCGCCTCGGTGCAACCAGAGCCGAGAAAACACCCTGTCTGCCAATCTGGCCTTCATCGGCCCGACTTCTCCCACCCGGCGCTTGAATATAGACTCAACCGGTGCAGCCCGAGAGCCACCCGGTTGACAAGAGCAGTCAGAGCATCGAAAGGATGTTCAGCGCCGTCGCGCCCCGTTACGACCTGCTCAATCGCCTGCTGTCAGCCAACCTGGATCAGCGCTGGCGCCGGCAGGCGGCGGACGCGTTGACCGTGCCAAACGGGTCTCCAGTCCTCGACGTCTGCGCCGGAACCGGTGACCAGGCGCTCGCCCTCCGCAAGAGAACCCAGAGGGTGCTCGCCGCCGATTTCTCGGTGCCGATGCTGAAAATCGCCACTCAGAAGTTCAGGCAGACGCGAGATCCGATTCCCGCGGGGTTCGCCAGTGACACGCTGCTACTGCCACTACCCTCGAAGAGTCTCGGGGCGGTGACGGCGTCCTTCGGCCTGCGCAACGTGGCCGATCTGGACGCAGCCCTGCGCGAAATGCACCGCGTGTTGCAGAACGACGGCGAGACGGCGATTCTGGAGTTCGCCCTCCCTCGCAGCAACCTGCTTCGCAAACCGTACCTGTTCTATTTCCGGAACATCCTGCCCCGGATAGGAGCCTGGCTGTCCCCACGGGGTTCGGCCTACAGCTATTTGCCGGATTCGGTGATGCAATTCCCCCAGCGGGAAGCTTTCACCCAGCGGATGGAGGATGTCGGATTCCGTGACGCCGCCTGGCAAGACCTGACCGGTGGCATTGTGTGTCTCTACACAGGAAGGCGAGATTCATGACGAAGATTCTGGACGGAAACGCCCTCGCCAGGCAGATTCGAGGCGAAGTGGCGGCGAGTGTGAGCGAGATCATCGAGAATGGGGGCCGCTCGCCCGGCCTGGCAGCCCTGCTGATCGGCGAGAACCCAGCCTCCGAGGTCTATGTCCGGATGAAGTCCCGCGACTGCGAAAAGGTGGGAATTCTCAGCCGGACCATCAGGCGGCCTCCGGACTGCTCCCAGGAGGAGCTGCTGTCCCTGATCGACGACCTGAACGACGACGACGACATCGACGGGATCCTCGTTCAGCTACCTCTACCCTCGGGCCTCGACGAGAAGCTGATCCTGGCCCGGGTTTCGCCCGCCAAGGATGTGGATGGGTTCCATCCCGAGAGCGTCGGCCACCTGTGGCTCGATGACGAGGGCTTTGCGCCGGCAACCCCCAGCGGCATCATGGAGATGCTGCGCCGTAGCGAGATTCCGCTGGAAGGTCAGCAGGCCGTGATTGTCGGTCGCAGCACGATCGTCGGCAAGCCCATGGGAGCCCTCCTGCTGCGTGAAAACTGCACGGTCACCTTTTGCCACTCGCGCACTCGCGATCTACCGGCGGTTTGCCGCACCGCGGATCTGCTGATCGGTGCTATCGGCCGGCCGGCCTTCTTCGGGCCCGAGCACATCAAAGAGGGTGCGGTGGTTGTCGACGTCGGTATCAATCGAATCACCGAGGCGGACGAGGTGGAGCGTCTCTTTCCCGGTGACGAGGCCCGCCGACTGCGCTTCGAAGACAAGGGCGCCGTGCTGGTGGGTGACGTCGACTTCACTCGAGTCGCGCCCCTGACCTCGGCCATCACTCCAGTGCCAGGAGGGGTGGGACCGTTGACTCGTGCCATGTTGCTGGTCAACACCCTGCGAGCGGCAAGGCTTCGACAGGGCTTGATGGCAGCAACTCCGTAGACGCTCCATGTGTGCTCTGCGCATTGGATTGACCGGCGGACTGGCCGCAGGAAAGTCCACGGTCGGTCGCTGGCTCGAGGAAGCGGGCATTCCAGTGATGGACGCCGACAGGGTCGTGGCCGAGCTCTACGATTCAGGCGCGCCGGGGGCGATGCTGGTCCAGGAGCTCTTCGGCGATGAATTCCTTCTGGAAGATGGCAGCGCCAATCGTGCACGACTCGCCGAGCTGGTCTTTTCCGACAGCGAGGCTCGGCATCGGCTGGAAGCCGCCATCCACCCGCTGGTGCGTAGTCGCTTCGAGGCCTTTGCCGCCCGGAGACCGGTGGCGGTGTTGGAGGCCACACTTCTGGTCGAGTCCGGGCTGGACGCCGAATGCGACCTGGTCGTCACCGTAGAAGCCGAATCCGAGCTTCGCCTGCAGCGGGCAGCGGATCGAGGTATGGATGAGGAGGAGGCCGAACGCAGGCTCAGGGCCCAGGGCAGTGGTGAGCAGCGCCGCGCCGCCGCTCACCGAGTGCTCTGGAACAATGGCTCGCGTGATGAGCTCCGACTCCTGGTCGACGATCTCATCGATCAACTTGGGCCGGGCGACGAGGGGCGATGAACGAGACCGACAGGCACGATGTCGAAGCGGCTCCGTCACTGGCTCCGACCGAGCTGCTGAAAGGTGTCGTCCTGGTGACCGGCAACCGAGGCAAGCTGGCGGAGGCTCGGCGTCTCTGTGGTACAGACCTCGAGAGTGTCGAATTCGACCTACCGGAGATCCAGTCCCTGGATCTGATCACCGTTCTCCGAGCCAAGGGTGAGGAGGCCTTTCGGCACCTTCAGCGACCCCTGATCGTGGAAGAGACCGGGCTGGAGTTGGCTGCCATGGGAGGCTTTCCAGGGCCGCTGGTCAAGTGGATGCTCGCCGCGGTCGGAGCCGACGGAATCGCCCGAGCCGCCATCGCCATGGGCGACGATCGGGTCACGGCGCGCTGTGGCTTGCTCCTACTGGAACCGGATCGAGAGGTCCTCGCAGTGGGAGAAACACCCGGTCGAGTCGTGCTGCCGCCTCGCGGCGATCACGGGTTCGGATGGGACCCGATCTTCGTCCCGGAAGGAGAAGACAGGACCTATGCCCAGCTCCGGCCGGAGGACAAAGACCACCTGAGTCATCGCGGCCGAGCCTGGCGCGCTCTTCTGGAGCAACTGGCGCAACCCGAGAGCTAGAGGCTCTCCCCGGCCATCAACCAGAGGAGCAGAGCCTTCTGGGCGTGGAGACGATTCTCCGCCTCGTCGAAAATGCGACTCTGGGGCCCGTCCGCCACCTCGGCCGAGACCTCCTCGCCCCGATGGCAGGGCAAGCAATGGAGGAATACGGCTTCCGGAAGTGCCTGCGACATCAGCTCCGCATCGACCATGAGACCGCCGAAAGCCTTCAAGCGTTCTTCGGCCTCCTCTTCCTGGCCCATCGAGGCCCAGACGTCGGTGTAAACGGCCGAGGCACCGCTGACCGCCGCTGCCGGATCGTTCGAGAGCTCCAATCGGGTGCCTGCCTCGACAGCACGAGCTCGAGCCATTTCCACATAGGCCGAGTCGGGCTCGTAGCCTGGGGGTGTCACCACCGCGATGTCCATCCCCACCATGGGCGCGGTGATCATCAGCGAGTGGGCAACGTTGTTGCCGTCACCGACATAGGCCAGCTTGCGCCCCATGAGATCGCCGAAGACCTCCTTCAGGGTGAAGAAATCGGCCAGCGCCTGGCAGGGGTGGAGGTCGTCGGTCAAGCCGTTGATGACTGGTATCGTGGCGTACTTCGCCAGATCCACGATCGTCTGATGGGCGAAGGTCCGGGCCATGATGCCATCGACGTAGCGCGACAGCACCTTGGCAGTATCGGAGATCGTCTCGCCTCTTCCCAACTGGAGGTCGCGGCTCGAAAGAAAGAGGCCCTGCCCTCCCAGCTGGACCATCCCGACCTCGAAGCTGACGCGGGTTCGGGTCGACGATTTCTGGAAGATCATCGCCAGACTCTTGCCGCTCAGTCGGGTCCGGTAGCGCTCCGGCTCACTCTTGACGCGAGCGGTCAGGGCAAAAAGGCCTCGTAGCTCTTCGGGTGTCAGATCGGCGACGGAAATCAGGCTTCTGGCGGTCACGGTCAGCGGTCCTCCTCGAATCGATCGCGACGATCGTAGCAGACCTTTCGAGTCCGATGGAGGTCTCTGCCCTCTGTTAGAATTCACCCCGCATCATGGCCAATCGACCCCCCCAGAATCCGCTTTTCGAACGCTACGCATCGCAGGAGATGGCCGACATCTTCTCGGCCTCCCATCGTTACCTGTGTTGGCGACGGCTCTGGATCGCTCTCGCCGACAGCCAGCGCGAGCTGGGACTCCCGATCACCCAGCAGCAGCTCGACGACCTCGAGCGGGTCGCGGGCGACCTGGACCTGGAGAGAGTGGCCGATATCGAGCGTCAGACGCGTCACGATGTCGTCGCCCACCTGCGGCATTTCGCCGAGCAGGCTGGAGACGCCGGCAGCATCCTCCACCTCGGAGCCACCAGTGCCTTCGTGACCGACAACACCGACGCATTGTTGAATCGAGAGGCTCTGGAGCTCACCATGAGCCGCCTGGCCACGGTCATCCGTGAGCTGGCCTCCTTCGCCCGGGGCACCCGCTCGATCCCAACGCTGGCCTTCACCCATCTGCAGCCGGCCCAGCTCACCACGGTGGGCAAGCGAGCCTGCATCTGGTTGCAGGACTTCCTCATGGACCTGGAGACCATAAAGGCGATCTTGGCGGGATTCCGGTGTCGAGGGGTCAAGGGAACGACGGGCACACAAGCCAGTTATCTGACCCTCTTCGAGGGCGACCACGCCAAGGTTCGCGAGCTCGACAGGCTGCTCGCCGCGAAGCTGGAGTTCGCCGGCAGCTTCCCAGTGACCGGTCAGACCTATCCCCGAAAACTGGATTCGCAAGTGCTGGCGGCCTTGACGGGGGTCGGAGAATCCTGCCACAAGCTGGGTACGGATCTTCGGCTGCTACAGGGCATGGGCGAGCTGTCCGAGCCCTTCGATGCGACACAGGTCGGCTCCTCCGCCATGGCCTACAAGCGGAACCCGATACGGGCCGAACGCATGTGCGCTCTGGCGAGGCGGCTGATCATCGACGGCCTGAACGGGCCCATCAACTCGGCCACTCAATGGTTGGAGCGCAGTCTGGACGATTCCGCCAACCGCCGGTTGGTGATCCCCGATGCCTTCCTGCTGAGCGACGCCATCCTCACCCTGGCCGCCGGAATGGTGGGCCGGTTGAACGTACGAGAGGACCGAATCAAGTTCCATGTGAGACGTGAGCTCCCGTTCATGGCCACCGAGAGCCTGCTGATGATCGCCACGATGCGAGGCGGTGATCGCCAGGAGCTCCACGAGCTGCTGCGCAAGCACAGCATGGCGGCACACGAAGCC
>JAUWSP010000286.1 GCA_030610025.1 Acidobacteriota bacterium
CAGCCACTCCAGTCGGTTCGGTCCAGATACTCGTAGAACAGCTTGTCGCTGCGGTGCCGAGCCCGATAGTCCCATGGTTTGAGGCGCCCGCCGAAGTGGTAGATCCAGGGATCCCGAGACATCTTCTCGACCGTGGCAGCGTCGAGGCAGCGGACCGCCAGGCGGGGCCGCTGCAAAAGCCTGGGGTGGATCTGCCAGCGTGGGTCGAGCTCGCCCCACCTGCCGTGGAGGACAGCGTTGAGTACATCCTGATCGCCGAAGCGGATGCTGTCGCCGAAGCGATTGACGAACTCGGCCGCCGCCCGAGGGACCTCATCGCGGCGCCACTTTGCGATATCGATCAGCATCACCGCTGCATTCAGATAGGGGGCCCGAGGTGGAAGCCCCGCGTTCTTCCACTCGACCAGACCATCCGGATGCGACAGGGTGGGGACAAAGGGGTCATGAGTCGCAAGGACATGGTGGTCGCCGAGTGGCTGACGCCACAGGCCTCCGAGGTCGGTCATCACCAGGACATCCGGATCCAGGAAGATCAGGCGATCCCAGTCCTCCGGCACGTAGCTCGGCGCGAAAAGACGAGCCAGATAAATGGGAGAGAGCCCACGCACCGTGGGCAGCTCGATCCCGCCTCCAAGATCCACTGGCAGCCACTCCACAGTCGTGCGTTCCAGATCCCACGAGTGGGTCAGCCGCTCTTTTGATCTGGCGGAGAGTCCGTCCTCGATGATCCTGATCACCAGGGACTGGTCGGCGCCGAGGTTGTCGGTCATCGAGCGACCAGCCACGGCAAGCCGCAGCAAGTAGCTCTCCCGGCCGATCATCATCACTCGAACTGGCTCCGCCCTAGTGCGTCTTGTTTCTGAGCTTCCTGAGCCGGCCTCTTTGGGGCTCGTCACCGGGTGGGATTCTCTGTCAGGAATGGGCATTTCTTCGAGGGAGCGATTGTAGCAACCCGCTCGACGAGGTTGTCGAAAGTGGCACTCGAATTCGACGAAATCTGCCGTCATGGGTGGGTTTGGAAACGGGTGGTTTCGACGGGGTGCCCAGGATCGGGAACTACAGCCTCGAAAGTGAGACTGGCATGTTCCTGGCATAGACCGACTGCAGACAGAGAATCAGGGGGGTTTCCGGTGAGAAAAGAAAACAGCAATCGGTCGCGTTTCTGGAGCGTCAGCCTGCTTTGCCTTCCGCTGGCACTCGTGACGGGAGAATCGTTCGCGCAGATGACGGTCAACACGGTCGGGGTGTGTGGAACCTACGACGATATCCAGGATGCTATCGATGCGTTGGTCGTAGGTGACGACACCGAGATAAGGATCCAGGGTAACTCCACATACGAGGAGAATCTGCTCTTCCCAAAGACCTTCGATGCCGGCAGGGTCGAGATGACGGGTGGCTGGGATTGCCCTTTCTCGACAAGGGACAACGATCCGACCACTACAGTGATCGACGGCGGTGAAGAGAATGCGGTAGCGAGGGTTCGTATTGACGGAGGTGAGCTCTTGCTGAAGGGTTTCACCGTCACCAATGGGCAGGCGGAGAAAGGGGCCGGAATCCAGATTCTTCTCGAAGGCGGTGCCCGTGTCGAGCTCGAGAACCTACAGGTGATCGGCAATCAGTCGATCTCATCGGGCTCGGTCCATGGAGGCGGCGTGAGTGCGGATATCGATGGAGACGAGATCCTGGAAATCAGAAACCTGGTCGCCCAGCAGAACCTGGCGATCAGCAGCAATCAGGCTGCGGTCTATGGAGCGGGTCTCTCGATCATGGCTTCCGGCGAGGCTCGTTTTACTGTCGAGAACTCTCAGTTCGATGGCAACAGGATTGAGAAGGCTGGCGGCGATGATGCCCTGGGTGGGGGGGTTTATCTCGAGACGGAACACAGTGCCCAGGGTCGACTTCTGGACTCGCGAATATTCAACAACACGGCGATTGGAGATGTCAGGGTTGCCTCCGGCTTGAGTATTGAGTCTTCACAATCTAGTGTCGCCGTGATCGAACGAACAGGAATCATGCTCAATAGCGCGATTGGAGCCGCAGGGGGCTCTCAGCTCAGAGCCATGGCGACGGATGTCTCCACAATAACCGTGAGGGACTCGGGAATTGTCCAGGGCGAATCCGAGGGTGTGTATGCCTATGTGATCGACTCGGGGCAGATTCACCTGACCAACCTGACCGCGGCCGACCACACGGATACCGGGCTGCATGTGGCGATCTACGAGTTCGGCGACATCAGCCTCTACAACACGATCTCCTTCGGCAACCTGGTGGACCTGGAGGCGTCGGCCAAGTTGGATGACGGCGCCAATCTGATCGGTGTCGATCCACTCTTTACCGATCCGAAAAACCTCGATTACCATCTGGAGCCCGGCTCACCAGCCGTGGACGTTGGCGATAACGACCCGCCAGGTGGTCTTGGTGTTGCCGATTTCGACGGCACACCCCGAATCATCAACGGGACCGTCGACATCGGGATGTACGAGGGTATCTCGGTCATCTTCGGAGATGGCTTTGAATCCGGGGATTTCCGCTACTGGTCGACGAAGGTCCCCTAGCTCAGAGGCGATTTCGACGGTCCTTGCCGGTCCAGCCCCTCAGTTCTCCATCAGGGCCGAGAAAGCGGTGGTAATCCGCTCCACAAACTCACCATCGGGCTGTCGGGCGAGGAAGTAGGCCGCCAGGCCCAACTCCTCCGCGAGGTCATAGCCTTCCGGACCCAGAACCAGCAGAGCGGTCGCGAAGGCGTCGGCCTGGACGCACTCCTCATGGATCACGCTCACCGAAGCCATGGAGTGTTTGATGGGCCAACCGGTGCGCGGATCGATGGAATGGGAGATCCTCTCACCGCCCTCCTCGTAGTAGTTCCGGTAGTCCCCGGAGGTGGCCATGGAGAGGTTCTTCAAGGGGATCACGACCTGTAACGCTCGTTGGTTGCTGTCGGGCTTTTCGATGGCAATCCGCCAGGCATTGCCGTTGGGGTTGGAGCCCCGGGTGCGGACTTCACCTCCGACTTCCACCATGTAGTGCTCGACGCCTTCGCTGTCGAGAGCTTGGGCGACCTGATCCACCCCGAATCCCTTGGCAATGGCCGACAGGTCCAGGCTGAGTTGCGGAATGAGCTTGCGAACTGCTGGGCCGTCCGGCAGAAGCTCCAGGAATTCCCAACCGGTGCTCTCGAGCAGGCGATCGATGATCCGTTGATCGGGCGGCTCGGTAGACTCTCCGGGAGGTCCGAATCCCCAGGCATCTACCAACGGTCCGACGGTAATGTCGAAAGCTCCGCCGGTGAGCTGGCTGGTTCTGAGGGCGTGGTCCAGGACCTCGAACATCTCCTGTGAGATCGAGTAGGGCTCGTCGCTGGTCCATCGATTCAGGAGCGAGAGCTCCGAGTCCCCGAGGTAGTGGGACATCTCGGCATTCACCTCGGCGAGCGTTGCCTGGATCAACTTCTGGAGCGCTGCTCGGTGCTCGTCGTCGAGGTGCTCGGCCACCACCTTGACCGTATAGTTGGTGCCCATGGTGGGCCCGGAAAAGGTGTGGAGACTCGGCTTCTGGGCCGACGGGCCACAGGAGACAAGCAAACAGAGCAGTGAGGCAGTGAGGCAGTGGGGCAGTGAGGTCTTCAGAAGCATGCGGATCATTGACGGTTGGCCTTCCTGTCAGTCCCACTGAGAGGGATGTCTTCGCGAGACGCCATCCCTGACAGGAGTTGTCCTGTCCTACAGCACCCTACTACCAGAGGACTGGGCCTGTCTGCAATCTTGGTTCTGAGGTCTACGCCCCTAGGCCCTGCGCGAGGGTGGGGGATGGCTACCCAAAATCGTCGTAAAGGACGTTCTCTTCCTCGACCCCCAGGTCCTCGAACATATTGCGGCAGGCCGAGAGCATCAGCGGCGGCCCACACAAGTAGTACTCGATGTCCTCGGGGGAGGGGTGGTCTTTGAGGTAGTTGTCGTAGACCACCTGATGAATGAAGCCGGTCATGCCGGTCCAATTGTCCTCGGGTAGCGGTTCCGAGAGCGCCAGGTGCCACTGGAAGTTGGGGTGCTCCCTGGCCAGCTCATCGAACTCGTCCTGATAGAAGGCCTCGCGCAGGCTGCGGGCTCCGTACCAGTAGGTCATCTTGCGCTTGCTGTCCAGGCGCTTGAGTTGGTCGAAGATGTGGGAGCGCATCGGGGCCATGCCGGCTCCACCGCCGATGAACATCATCTCGGCGTCGGTCTCCTTGGCGTAGAACTCGCCGAAGGGGCCGGAGATCGTTACGTCGTCGCCGGGCTTGAGATTGAAGATGAATGACGACATCTTGCCTGGCGGTGTGCCCTCGGGTGATCTCGGCGGCGGTGACGCTACCCGTACGTTGAGCATGATGATGCCCTTTTCTTCGGGGTAGTTGGCCATCGAGTAGGCTCGCGTGACCTCCTCGTCCACCTTCGAAACGAAGCGCCACATGTCGAACTTGTCCCAGTCCTCGCGGTACTCCTTGTCGATGTCGAAGTCCTTGTAGTTCACTACGTGGGGCGGGCTCTCGATCTGGATGTAGCCACCGGCCCGGAACGGCACCTCCTCACCCGGCGGCAGATCCATCAACAGCTCCTTGATG
>JAUWSP010000535.1 GCA_030610025.1 Acidobacteriota bacterium
ATGCGCGCTAAGATCGGTGCTGGGCCACAATCACCCGCACGGGTTCCTCGAGCACCCAGGAGGAGGAAGCATCATGCCAGTCAGGTATTCGATTCTGCTCGTCGTAATAGCCATGGTGGTCATCGCCTGCTCGCCGGCCGACGAGCTCGCCGAGACACCCCAGGCGGCTCCCTCGATCAACGATCTCTGGGAGCAGGCGAACCTGCGGTTCAAGCCCATACCGACCACGGCGGAGACCCTCGACAATCCACTCACCGAGCCCAAGATCGCGCTCGGCAAAGCGCTCTACTACGACACACGACTTTCGAAGGATGGCACGATCAGCTGCAACTCCTGTCACGACCTGGCCACGTTCGGCGTCGACAACGATCCCACTTCGGATGGGGTCGACGGACAGCTGGGCGATCGCAATTCACCCACGGTGCTCAATGCCGCCTTTCATCAGTCCCAGTTCTGGGATGGGCGGGCCAAGGATGTCGAAGAACAGGCCGGCATGCCGATCCTCAACCCGGTGGAGATGGCCATTCCGAGCAAGGAGTTCCTGGTCGATCGCTTGAGCGCGACCGAGGACTACCCGCCGATGTTTGCCGCCGCCTTCCCGGACGCAGCCGAACCGCTCACCTACCGGAACATCGAGAAGGCCCTGGGCGCGTTCGAGCGTACGCTGATCACTCCCAGTCGTTTCGATGCCTACCTCGAAGGCGACCACGAAGCACTGACCCCGCAGGAGCTGGCCGGTCTCGAGAAGTTCATCCAGCTGAACTGTTCCTCCTGCCACAATGGGGTCAACGTCGGCGCCTACAGCTTCCAGAAATTCGGCTTGACCGGCAACTACTGGGAGCACACCGGTAGCGAGACAATCGACGAAGGTCGCTTCGCCGTGACCGAAGACGAAATGGACAAGTTCGTGTTCCGGGTGGCTTCACTGCGCAACGTCGCCGAGACCGCGCCCTACTTCCATGACGGCAGCGTGGAGTCTCTGGACGAAGCGATCCGAGTCATGGTGGCCGTCCAACTCGGCATCGACCTCACCGATGAGGAGGTCGAGAACCTGGCGGCGTTCCTCGAGAGCCTGTCTGGCGAGGTGCCACCAGAAGCCCTGCAGGACGCAGGCTAGATGTCGTAGGTGTCGTCCGCCGCCAGCAGGTGCGCCCAGGATGGAACTCTAGGGAAAGGTCACTTTGGAGTTCCGCTACTTTCCCTTGCGGTGAGATCCCTTGGGTGCCTTGCCGTAGGGTGCTTCGGGCTCTCGGATCATGGCCGCCAGCTCCCCGGTCGTCTGGCCACGGCCGAACTCTTCATGCACCCGATCGGCCAGGTACACCTTGAGCAGGGACTGATAGGGGACATCCATGCGGTTGGCGAGGATCTTGAGGTCCGCCAGCAGGCTCGCCGGAAGACGCAGCGAGATCGTCTCGGTCGACGGCTTCAGGCTCGGGTATACGGCGCGCCGAGCCTGCCCCCAGTCGACATAGTCACTCGAGTCATGGGTGGCCCAGAACTCGCGCTCTTCTTCCTCACTCCGGAAGTCAGGAATCGGTTTGCGCTTCGGCATAGCTCCTCCGCTCTCGTCGGCTCATGTTCCGGGCCGATGCGTTCAAACTTAGACTGTAGCGCAGTGCACGGATTCACGCCTTGATTCCGTCTTACAGAAGGCGGCTCATCAGGGGTGTGTCCTACTTGTATTACAATGGTTCACATGATCACACAGTCGGTTCGTCTGCCCGACCCGCTCGCAGAGCGGCTGGAGGCACTCGCACAAGCCACCCGCCGCTCCAAGAGCTCCTTCATCGTGGAGGCTCTGGAGATGTACCTCGAGGAGCGCGAGGACCTGGAGGCCGCACTCGCCAGATTCCGCGATCCTCGTGCGGAATGGGTCGACCACGACGAGGTCCGGCGTGAGCTCGATCTCGATTAGGTGGGAGAGGCGGGCCGTCAAAGAGCTCCGTCGCCTGCCAAGAGACCTCCAAACTCCCGTCCTCACCGCTGTCGAATCCCTGCGCATGGACCCCCTTCGGGGTCAACAGCTGAGCGGGCAGTGGAAGGGCCTCCGCCGCCTCCGGGTCGGATCCGTCCGCGTTATCTACGGCTTCGACGGCACGGAGTTACTGATCGCCATCCTCCGCGTCGGACACCGCCGCGAGGTGTATCGGACCTGAAGCGGCCGGTGCGTCAGTCGTCGACCGGCGTCTCCTGATAGCTGGCCACCAGCCACTGGCCCCCATCGCGGACCCATACCGAAGTGGCGAGAAGCTTGGGGTCGAGCTTCTCCCCAGCGCAGGT
Organism: Acidobacteriota bacterium; assembly: GCA_030610025.1. Taxonomy (GTDB): domain Bacteria; phylum Acidobacteriota; class Thermoanaerobaculia; order Multivoradales; family JAHEKO01; genus JAUVRX01. Next base: position 2,284 of record JAUWSP010000535.1, read on the forward strand.
CGCATCTTGTTTAGCCCTGTAGGTCAGGATTACGGTGCTCTCGTTGATGGGGTGGGCCTTCATGCCCTCGAGCAGGTAACTGCGCACCTCGCACGCCGCCTCGTTGTAGGAGCTGATGACGCTCGCTTTGCCTGAGACCATCTCCCCACTGGTAAGACTGATCGTCTCTTCGTGCAGGTGTTTCCCCAATTCAGCGACGTCGCCGTTGGCCCACGCGTCCCACATGCCCGTCTCGAGGGCAATCAACTCGTCAGCCGCTTCATCTCCTGCCAGGGCCACCCGATCCAGGGGCAGCGCCAAAGCCAGCGCCACGACGCACAAAGCTACTGCTGCGACACGATTCCTCATGTCCCGACCTCCTTTGGTCTTCCGTGAATTGTGACGTCACCCTAGTGGAACTCGACCGGCTCGTCAATTCCGCTGCCGACCGGGGCGAGCTCCGGCCCTTCAAGCCGCGCAGCACTCCAAAGCCGGTCGGCCCCACTCCCCCAGGACCCAGGGGACCCTACGCCCGCCAGCTGAGTCCTCGTACACCCAAGCTCGACCAAAGGCTGTACAATGCCACGCACCTCTTTCGAATCGAGTGGCTGGAGGCAAACCGGTGGGTGGTCGGC
>JAUWSP010000211.1 GCA_030610025.1 Acidobacteriota bacterium
ACCCCGATTCGGTTCCCTGCTAGGCCGTCGCGAGCTCACGCTTCTGCCGGCCTTCGGCGGCGTGACAGGGCTCAACCTCATCGCCAGCGATCCAGGCCAGGCAATCGCAGCTCGGGAAGAGTTGGACAAGATCCTCGAGCTCGAGCCCCGTTCCCAGAGAGCGCTCTACCTCGAGGGACTGATCAGCTACTACCGCAAGGAGTACGACCGGGCCGAGGAGGAGCTGCAGGCCGCAGCCGCTATCGGGCCGAACGGTTACGTCCTGTCCGCCCTGGCCGATGTGATGGAAGACACCGGCCGAGATCAAGAGGCTACGCGCCTGCGGCGCAAGGCCATCGATATCGATTCGAGCCCGGCTCCAGACGAGGAGTAACCCATGATGCGAATCTTCTTTCTAGTCACCTTCGCCGCCAACATCGTTCTGAGCCTGGTTTCGTGGGTGATCCTGCCGGACAACGTGGCAATCCACTTCGGCCGCAACGGCATGCCCGATGGTTGGGCGCCCGTCTGGTTTCATGTGGTCGTCTTCCTGGGGATCCAGCTCGTCCTTTTCGTGACGGTCTTCTTTGGAACCAAGCTCTCCGTCGGACTTCCTTCGCGCTGGGTGAATCTGCCCAACAAGGACTACTGGCTACGGGAGGAGAACCTGCCGAGGACGCAAGAGGCCCTCTCCTCCATGATGTTGGAGTTCGGCACCGCCATGTTCTTGTTTCTCTTCTTCGTCGAAGTCCTGACGATGAAAGCCAATCTCTCGGACCCGGTCAGACTCGACAACGCTTTCTTCTGGCCCTCATTCATCCTCTTCATGGCCTACATGGGCTACTGGTGCATCAAGCTCTTCTTCCTGTTTCGGGTGCCGAAAAACCAGCCCTGAAGGTCCGGTGTCACCGGCTGACTGCCCCAACCTGGCGCGAGAGTCAACGGACGAGCTGTAGGGTCATGCGGCGCACGACCTGGGCCAGGGCGAAGCGGCGGTATTCGGCGGTCGAGCGCACGTCGTCGATGGGTCTGACAGCCTGGGCGGCCAGATGGCCCGCAAGATCGGCGACCTCCGGTTTCAGGGCCCGCCCCACTATCGATTCTTCGACCTCCGTGAGCCGGACGGGAGTCTCGGCCACGCTGCCAGCCGCCAGGCGATAGTCGGAGATCTGCCCGTCACTGACGCTAGCCAGCAAGGCGACGACGACCTTGCTGATGGCCTGCGCTTCCCGAGTTCCCACCTTGCGAAAGAACTGCGTCGCCCCGACTGGTGGCTTCGGTAGCTGTACCCAACCGATGATCTCTCCGGGGCCGAGTGCTGTCTGTCGGTAGCCGAGATGAAAATCTCGGTAGGGCACCGAGCGCTTCCCCTCGGGACCCACCAAAACGACCTGTGCGTCCAGCACCAAGAGCACGGGCAGGGAATCTCCGGCTGGGCTGGCGTTGGCCATGTTGCCACCGAGGCTGGCACGGTTCTGGATCTGCCAACCACCGATTCTCGAGGCCGCTTCTGCGAGCGCCGGGAAGCTCTGCCGCACTTCGGGGGAGTCGCGGATCTCAGAGAAGGCGGTAACAGCGCCGATCTCCAGTGTCTCACCGCGCCATTCGATTCCACGCAACTCCGAGATGCCCCGCAGGTCGAGGACTCCTGACCAGTCGCGACGGTCTTCCGGCTCACTCACCATGAGATCGGTGCAGCCCGCCAGTGGGCGCAGATCCGGAGTCTGCGTCAACTGCAGAAGAGCCTCATCCAGCGTTCTCGGAGCCAAGGCCTTCACTCGTCCTCCGCTCCTCGATCGAAAGCCCTGTGGATGCCTTCATAACCGGTGCACCGACAGAGATTCCCGGCCAGGGCCGTCTGTACCTCCTGACGGTCGGGGTGGGGGTTGTCGCGCAGCAGCGCCAGGGCCGTGACGATGATGCCAGGGGTGCAAGCACCGCACTGCACACCACCGTCGCTGACGAAGCCTTCGAGAAAGGCCCGGGCCTCGGCGGCTGCCAGACCTTCCACGGTCTCGACCGTCGCTGCCTCGCACTGGATCCGGGGAATGAGGCAGGAGAGCACCGGCTCGCCGTTCATGAGCACCGTGCAAGCACCACACTCACCCTCGCCACAACCCTCCTTCGTGCCGATCAAGCCGAGCTCGTCTCGCAGGATGTCCAGGAGGCGATCCATGGGATGCCCCTCGACAACCCTCGACTTGCCGTTGACGAAGAGCTCGGACTTCATCGGTCTGCCCCTCTCGCACGCTCCGGGTCCTCGGGCTCCGAAGGCACCTGGCGACGCGCCGAGGTCAGCGCCAGAAACCGCTCCGGGGTTGCCGGGATCGCATCGACTTCGATGCCGGTGGCGTTCTCCACCGCCGAGACAGCGGCCGGAGCCCCACCGTCCATCGGCAGCTCACCGACGCCTTTGGCCCCGAAAGCGCCCCCCTTCCAAGGCTTCTCGAGTAGATGCACCTCCATCTCGGGACTGTCCTTGATCGTGGGAATGATGTAGGTGGCGAGCCGGTCGTTGAGATAGCGCCCCTCCTCGAGCTTGACCTCCTCCATCAGCCCCCAGGCAACCGCCTGCAGGGTACCGCCCTCCACCTGGCCGACACACAGCTTCTCGTGCAGGACGCGGCCCACTTCACAAACCGCCGTGACCTTCTTCGGGCTCACCTCGAGGGTATCGGGGTCGACCTCGACTTCCACCACATCGGCCCCGAAGGCATAGGTCGGATAGGCCACGCCCTGGTAGGTCTCCTCGTCGAAGACCTGCCACTCCGGAGGCTCGTGTTGGCGCGAGACGACAAGGGGTCCCATCGCCTCGGCGTAGCTTCGAGCGACCTCTCGAAATGGCCAACTCTGGCCCTTCTCACCGCGCACCAGCCCATCTTCCACCGTGTGTGCGGCACCGCTCTCTTGCCTGTCGGACCACCAGGCCAGGACGCGGTCCCGTATCTCGCTCACCACGTGTGCGACCTCGCCACCCACCACCATCGAGGTACGGGAGGCGACGCTGGGGCCCGAATCAGGAACCCTGGAAGTGTCCGGAGGGGCCAGCACGACATCCTCGAGCTCGAGACCGCTGGCCTCGGCTGCCATCATGGGCAAGACCGTGTCGCATCCCTGACCCATCTCCACCGCTGCGGTGCGCACCTCTATCCGTCCGTCCTCGAGCAGGGCAGCCTCGATAACCGACTGCAGGACCCGCTCTCCATTGCCGGTGAATCCTGCCCCGTGAAAGTAGAGACTGAGCCCCACGCCCGGCATCGAATCACCGTCGGCGATGTCCCTGCGCTGCGCTTCCAAGTGCCGCCAGCGTTGCTTGAAATCGGTTTCCCGGGCCGCCTTCTCGAGACAGAGGCGAGCCGAGCAGCTCTCGTCCATCGTCTGACCCGTAGGTAGTCGGTCACCTTCTTCCAGTACGTTTCGCAGGCGGATCTCCAGTGGGTCGAGACCCAGGCGCCGAGCGATGCGGTCCATCTGTCGCTCCATGGCGAACTGCACCTGGGGGGCTCCGAAGCCACGAAAGGCGCCGTTGGGCGCCGTATTCGTGCGCACCACCTTGCCCCGGATGTGGACGTTGGGACAGCGATAGGGGCCGGCGGCATGCAACACCGCTCGCGAGAGGACCACGGGCGAGAGCGTCCTGAAGGCCCCTCCATCCAGCACCACGTCGATCTCCATCGCCTGCAGATGTCCCTCGGCATCGACTGCGGCCCGATGGGTCACCACCGAAGGGTGTCGTTTGGTGGTCCCGATAATATCTTCGTGGCGGTCGTAGGCGATACGGACAGGATGACCACAGGCCTTCGCGAGCAGCGCCGCATGCAGGGCGATCACGCTCGGAAAATCCTCCTTGCCGCCGAATCCACCGCCCATGGGTGTCGCTTTCACCACGACCCTTTCAGCCGTCAGGCCGAAAACGTGAATCAGTGACCGGTGTACGAAGTAGGGGCACTGCATGGAGCCCTCGACAACCAGGCTGCCGTCGGCCTCCCACCCCGCGCTCATGACCTGACATTCGATGTAGATGTGCTCCTGGTGCCCCGTGCGGTAGGTGCCTTCAACGAGCAAGTGTGCTCTAGCGAGCTCTTCCTCGGCCTCGCCGCTCTTCAGCTCCAGGCTGTAAAGGGGTTCCTGTCTACCCGCTGTCGAGAGATCCAGGGTGGGCTCGAGAGGCTCGTAGTCCACCTCGATGGCTCTCAGCGCCTGGCGGGCGGCAAGCTTCGACGGGGCCGCCACGACCGCAACCGGCTCGCCTACGTGCTGCACGAGCTCCGCCGCAAGCACGGGCCACTCGTCGTCGAGGAGTTGGACCCCGTTCGGGCCGGGCAGGTCCGCGGCGGTGACACAGACAGCTCCAGCCGGCGCTCGCTCGGGATGCCATTGCAGTGCGCGAATGCGCGCATGGGGATACGGGCTGCGCAGCGTCGCACCATGCCAGGCGCCATCCATCGGCAGGTCGTTGGCGTAGCGTAGGGTCCCGTCCACCTTCGAGGCGCCGTCGGGGCGAGGCGGGCTCGAGCCGAGAAGGGTCACGCCGACAGGCTCCTCGCCAGATAGCGACCCGCGCCTCGCTCCACCCGCAGGTCACCATCCCTGTATTGAACGCGGCCGGCCGCGATCACGATCGACGGCAGCCCTTTCACCGGGAAACCCTCGAAGATACTGCGGTCACAGTGGTGGTGATGCGTGGAGGCGGAGATCGTGCCGGTGGCCTCGGGGTCCCAGAGCACCAGGTCGGCATCGGCGCCGACCGAGATCGAGCCCTTCCGCGGATAGAGGCCGAAGAGCTGAGCCGGGCGCGTGGAGATCAGATCCACGAATTGCTGAAGCTCGATTCGGCCCTGTTCCACGCCATAGGAGTAGAGGAGTGCCAGGCGGTGCTCGACACCGGCAGCCCCTCCCGGAATCTGTCGAAAGTCACTACCGCCCAACTCCTTCTGAGCCTCGAGGTTGAACGGGCAATGGTCGGTAGCCACCACCTGGAGAGCTCCGGTTCGCAGAGCCTCCCAGAGAACCTCCTGATGCTCTGCGCGCCGAATGGGTGGGGAGATCACATAGGCGGCCGCCTCGAAATTGGGTTTCTCGTAGACCGACTCGTCCAACAGCAGATACTGGGGGCAGGTTTCGCCGTAGATCTCCTGCCCCGAATCCCGGGCCTTCGCCAGGGCCTCGACGGCTTGGCGGCAGGTGACGTGGACGATGTAGACGGACGCTCCGGTCAGCCCTGCCAGGAGGGTCATCCTGGAGGTGGCTTCGCCTTCCAACTCGGGCGGGCGCGAGCGGGGATGGGCCTCCGGCCCCAAGCTCCCGGCCGCTGCCAGCCGGCAACGCAGGTGCTCCACCATGTCCCCATGCTCGGCGTGCACCAGCACGCGGGCATCCAGCTTGTGAGCGGCCTCCAGGGCGCGAATCAACTCCGCGTCTTCCAGGCCCACCGTCTCCTTATAGGCCATGTAGAGCTTGAAGGATGAGATCCCTTCCCGGTGGACACAGTCGGCCATCCACCGGGCCGTCTCCTCCCCCCACCAGGTGACGGCCATGTGGAGCCCATAATCGGCGACCGCCTTGCGGGCCTCCTCTCGACGGGCCGCGAGGGCCGTCAGGAAGCTCT
>JAUWSP010000580.1 GCA_030610025.1 Acidobacteriota bacterium
ACTCGTTTTCGGTTTCGCTCAGGCGTTCGGCCTCTCCGGAGCCGTCGGCGCGCATACGATAGGGGCGAGGAGTGCCATCTTCGTCCGAAGTGTAGAAGAGATACTCGCCGTCGGGTGACCAGATCTGATCGGCGTCGTAACCGTCGTGGAAGGTCAGGCGAGTCGCCACTTCCCGTTCCAGGTCGTAGACCCAGACATCCCAGTTGCCGTCCTTGAACACGGATAGAGCGAGTCGCTTGCCGTCGCGAGAGATAGCCGGCGAGCCATAGCTGGCCCGCGTCTCCCACAGATCGGTGACGGTGCCGTCTCGCCCCACCCGCACCACTGGATACTCGGGTACCTGGGCCGCTCCACGGATGTAGGCCAGGGTGCCGTTGTTCGAGAAGCTGTACTGGGCACCACCGGGTGCACTCTGACTGGTGAGACCTTGAACGATCGGCGCTGGCGGCCCGGTGATCTCGAGGCGATCGAGATCGAAGGGTGCGGCGAACAGGGTCGAGTCGGTGATGAAGACCAGGTGCCCCGTCGCCACGTACCGCCCGTAGTACCCGCCCTCGTAGATCACCTTGCGCTCACCGGACTCGAGCGACAAGACTTCGATGGTCGTCTTATCGGTATTGCCTATCTCCCGGGGAGCGGCGGTGAAAATGACCCCCTTGCCGTTGGGAAGCGCCTGCGGCCAACGGTGGCTGCGCTCCTTCTCTTCGTCGAGAGTGGTCAACTCCACGGGCTCACCGCCGGCGGCTGGAATCTGAAACAAGCCTCCTCTACGAGAACCGAAAACGATGGTGTCATCGAGGGTCCACGTGGCGCCCCGGCTGCGTTGCACATCGCAGAGGGCCATCGGTGTTCCTCCGGTCATGGGTACCTTCTTGAGCTCGGTCGGTGTGGCAAATCCCATCCACTGCCCATCGGGTGAGAAGAATGGGTGATAGGGACGGCTATTCGTCAGGCCGGTTGCAATGGGTAGTGGATCGAGCTGATCGAGGGATCGGAGGGAGAGGGTCTTGTCTCCGGACTCGTTTTCGGATGCAAATGCCACTTTGGAGCCGTCGGGCGAGAGGACGACACTCGATCCGAGGTCGACCCACAGTGGGTCCTCGGACAAGGCGACCTCGAGTCGTAGGGGTCTTAGCGGTGCGGCCGCCTCGGGTCGATTCCAGACCAGGGATGCGGCGAGCGCAATGGCGGTTGCCCCGAGCAGGGCCCAGGGGAGCACTCTTTTCCAGGTCGGAACCGCTGCGACAGGCGTGATCTCCTCATCCTCGTCATCGCTGCGCCCCGCCAACGCGTCCTCCAACTCGAGACGGGCGGCGGCGGCATCCGGAAGGCGCTCATGCACGTCCCGCTCGAGGCAACGGCGGAGAAGCCGCCGCACCGAAGCGGGAGTCTCATGGGGAAGAGCGTCCAGGTGTGGATCGTCGCGCAGGACACCGGCCAGTGTGTCGGACATGGTCTTGCCTACGAACAGCTGGTTGCCGGTCAGCATCTCCCACAGGAGGACGCCAAACGCCCAGAGATCGGACCGTTTGTCTGCCGCCTCGCCGCGGGCCTGCTCGGGGCTCATGTAGGCCGCAGTGCCCAGGAGCACACCCTGGCCCGTCATCTGAGCGGTGAGCGTCGGCGATTCCATGAGCGAAGGGTGGGAGCCCGACGTGGTCGGGTCGCCCTCGATGGCCTTGGCCAGCCCGAAGTCCAGCACCTTGACCTGTCCCTGGTCATCGACCTTGACGTTGGCCGGTTTGAGGTCCCGGTGGATGATTCCCTTGGCGTGGGCCGACTCGAGAGCTTCGGCGATCTGGCGGGCGATCTTCAGAGACTCCTGGGCAGGGATGGGGCCATGGGCGATTCGCTGCTGGAGGGTCTCACCTTCGGCCAGTTGCATGATGAGGAAACGCCTGCCATCCTGCTCTTCAAGACCGTAGATCGAGGCGATGTTGGCGTGGTCGAGGGCGGCCAGCATGCGGGCCTCCCGCTCGAACCGGGCCAGGCGCTCCTCGTCCTGGGTGAAGAGCTCGGGCAGGACCTTGATGGCCACCTCGCGGCCGAGCTGACTGTCGTGGGCGCGATAGACCACGCCCATGCCCCCTTCACCGAGCTTGCCGATGATCTTGTAGTGGGAGACCGTCTTGCCGATCATGACTCCTCCGGTTTGTGCTGAGACCTGAACTCTAGAATCGTACTACAGGCAAGTACGGGGCGAGGGGAAGCGGTCCGCTGGGAGCGGTCAGTTCCCAAGCACCAGGAACAGCCCCATCCCTGCTGGCACTGCTACCGCCGACAGGTCCACCTCGCTGGTCTCCTGGAGCCCCTCCACCGATGGAGCATAGACTCGGGCTAGGATGCCGCCCTCGAGCCCGAGAGCTTCGAAGTCGAGGGTCAGGTCGATCACCTCGTCCTTGTCCGACCACGACGCGAGAACGACGAGAACGCCGTCGGGCCGGACGTAGGTGGTGGCCAGGACCTGGGGGTGGTCCGTCCGCACCGGAGCGTCCTCCAGCCAGTAGCCGAGCATACGGCTGTCGGCGATGCCAAACTCGTTCATCATGGCCCATACGGGTCGGGGATCGACGTCGCCGTACTTCCGTGCGGTCATCCCGTAGAGCAGGCCCCGGTAG
>JAUWSP010000216.1 GCA_030610025.1 Acidobacteriota bacterium
CCAGTGAGAATCTGGGTCATCATCAGATCACCGTCGTACTCGACGCTGATACCACTCCGGTAGGACAGGCCCCAGGAGAAGCTGTTGTTGTACTTGTGCAGAATTCCGAAGTTGAAGCCGTAGCCGTAGTCGTAACCCCCCTCGATCGTCGAGGCGGCGAACTCGGGACCGCAGAGCGGATGGCTGACTTCCGGGTCGAGGCATGGCGGATTCGGATTGACTCCGATGTTGAGGAACGAACGGTTCTGCAACTCGATATCGGAGAACCGGCCGATCAGCCCGACACCGATGCCGAAGTTGTCTGTCGCCATCCATCCGAATGTGGGGTTGATATCGACCGCCTGCAGAGCCGCAAAGGTGCTGACGTAGCGACCGGTGAACTCGTCCGTGCCCTTCCATTCCGTGGACAGGCCGAACGGCGCATTGATCCCGAGGCCGAAGGTCATGCGATCGTTGATCGGTTCGACCCAGTAGAAGTGCGGGGGAAATGCTGACAACTTTTCCTGCTCTTCACTGACATTCGGGCCCGGAAAGGGAGCAGCCCCATTGAAATCCGCCTCGGTAGAGAAAATATAGGTGACACCGAGCATGAAGTCGCGCTCGTGCTGAAAAGCGATTCCAGCCGCATTGAAGAACATCGCCGATGGATCGTCGGCCTGGGCCGTGAAAGCGCTCGCCATCCCCATCGCCTTGGTGCCGTGCTCGAAGATTCCGAAGCCGGCCGCCTGAACCGGTGTAACCGCTACAAGCAGAAGGCCGGCGAGCCCCAGCCCCAAGACCAAACATTTCTTTAGCGTCATCGAACAAGACCTCCTTGAAGTGTAGGCCGACATGGATGATTCCCCTTGATGTCGCCTTCGAGGCACCAGGCAGCAGGGTTTCGACTCCCAGCAATCTAGGGTTTCGACCCAGCGAAGTCAAGCTATCGGTAGGTGCCGGCGATCTCCCTCCCCCCGCCCGGAGTGACGGACGTCCCTCCCAGCATCCATCCGCACTCCGGGCAGCGGGCTTTTACCCTCCGACACTACCGGCCCGCGTCGGCAAGCCATAACGTTCGGAAGGGTGGTTGACCACCTCACTTCGGGGTAGCTGTCGAACCACCCGGATGGGTGGCTCGCCGAGTTCTCGGCGGGTGTGCCCAACCGCCACGAGCTTGTGAACCAATCCTCGTTCGCGGTCACGACAATACTGGTAAAGTAGGTCCGCGGAGGCCAGAAGAAATGCACTTCGAACACGAACACCACGAGCACACACACGAAGAAGTTCACAAGTACCTTCTGGAGCTTTTCGAGAACCCCTACCTCGATCCAGAGAACGGCCACTTCTACGTCGGCTATGGCAGCACCGTGCTGGAGGTCTCCGTCGAGCCCTACGGCCCGGAAGAGACCATCGTGTTGGTGACAGCCTATTGTGCGCAGGGAGTGGAACCCGAAGAGGAGCTTCTGCTGGGCCTCCTCGAGCTGAACCACGAGCTGCCCGTCGGGGCGTTCTCCCTCGTCGGCCGGGACATCTTCTTTTCCCACGCGTTGTTCGGCAAGACGCTCGACCGCAAGAACCTTCTGGGCTCCATCGCCGCCGTGGCCAACGTCTCCGACGACTACGACGACCGGATCGTCGAGAAGTACGGGGGACAGACGGCCCTGGCCAGGATTCAGGACACCGGTGGTCGCGCCAAGCGCCGATCCACAACGAGTTCGAAGGTGGACAAGGAGTAGGCTCTCCCCTACTCCTCCATCCCCTCCCGCGCCTCCCTGTCCAACAGCTTCTCTTTTTCCGCCTGCCGTTTGTCGTAGAGCTGCTTTCCCTTGGCGAGCGCGATCTCGACCTTGATCCGATTTCCCTTGAGATAGACCGACAGGGGTATGCAGGTCTGCCCCTGGATGGTGGTACGACCGAAGATGCGATCGATCTCCCGGCGATTCAGCAGTAGCTTGCGCGGTCTCTCTGGATCGTGATTCTGTCGGTTGCCGTGGCTGTAGGGGCCGATGTGGGCCCCGACCAACCACGCTTCCGCATCGCGAACCTCGACGTAACTGTCCTTGAGCTGGACCTTCCCGTTGCGGACCGACTTGACCTCGGTTCCGAGCAGGGAGATACCAGCCTCCATCCGTTCCAGGATGTGGTAGTCGTGTCTGGCCCGCCGATTGCTGGCGAGCTGCCTGTGCTTCGACCTGGGCTTGCCCATCTGACCTATGTGGCCCTCTCGGCTTTGACTCGGGAACCCTCTCCTCCGGTGCTTTCGCACATCCGAGGAACCGGAAGTCTATCGCGCCTGCCGCGCCGAGACCTCCAGACGTCAGTGCTAGAGTTGAGCGTTCATGGTCCACACCACGACCTGGGTCCTGACCGCCTTCCTCTTCTTCGGCTCGTCGGCCGACAAGCCCTACCTGACCGAGCCCGAGTTGGTGATCGACAAAGGGCGGGCCCTGGTGAGCTTCGAGCTCGAGGGAGCCTTCACCGAAGAGCTCTTCGAGCAGATTCAGACCGGCCTCGCCACCGGGTTCACCTTCCAGTTCAATCTTCTGAGAGACCACCTTCGATGGGCCGACAATCGGATCGACACGAGCGAGCTTCAGGTGGTGGCGATGTACAACGCCGTGACCCGCGAGTACCTCATCAATTTCAAGCAAGACGGCAAGCTGATCGACAGCAGGATCGCTCGTGACCGGGAGGAACTGGAGCAGGCCATGACCCAGATCGAGTCGATTGCCGCCTTTGTTCTCGGACACGATCTCAACCCCGACAAGCGCTATCTGATCAAAGCCCGGGCCAAACTGGGCTCCCGCACCATCATGTTACTGATACCGACCCGGATCGAGACCGACTGGGTCACGACCAGGAAGTTCCGGCCACCCGCGACCGAGCCCTGACGCCGGCCAGCGGTACGACCCGATCACCATGTCACTGCGCGAGCGATTCCAAGCCTATAGAAAGGACACCCGCTGGATCATCGGCGGCCTGGCAATCCTGTTGCTGGTCCTGTCCCTCCTCTACTACCTGACGCAGCGCGGGCAGGACCTCCCTTCGGAGCTGGTTACCAACAGGATGCTCCTCTTCGTCCTCTGGTACATCAACCTGACGCTCATCCTGGTCGTGCTGTTCGTCCTGGGACGCAACCTCTTCAAGCTGGTGATGGAGCGCCACAATCGAATCCTCGGATCCAAGTTCAAGACCAAGCTGGTCGCCACCTACATCGGCCTGTCCCTGATTCCCGTGCTTCTGCTGTTCGCCTACGGGAGTCGCATGCTGCAGGGCTGGATCGACCGCTGGTTCGACGAGCCGGCGGTGCAGGAAGTGGCCACGCAGGGACATGCGGTGGCTCAGGAGCTGCTGCGCCAGATCGAGCACACCGCCCTTCGAGACACCGAGCGGGCGCTGCGGGAGATCGACGAGGAGGACCCTCGGAATCCCCGTCGCCGGCCGCAGGTGCAGCGTCGCATGGGCCAGCTACTCGAGGAGTTGGAGCTGGACTACCTGGCGGTTTACGACGGCACGCAGTTCGTGCATGCCCTTCTCAACCCCCAATCGGGCCTGGTGGACCTGCCCGAACCGGGTGAACGGTTTCTCGTCGAGGCCCTGCGCAATGAGCAAGCCACGCGATGGCTCAGTATGGGAGGTGGTGAAGAACGCCTGCTGCTGACCGCAGTGGCTGCATCCGGCGATGTAGAGGCTCGAGAGGGACGCACAGTAGCCGTCGCCGGCACCCTCATCGACGCCGAGATCGCCAGCAAGAGCCGCCAGCTCATCCAGGCCTACCAGGGCTATCGGCAGCTGGAGGTCAGCAAGAGCCGGATCGAGGCCGGCTATCTGCTCAACTTCCTGATGGTCACCTTGCTGATCCTGCTGGCCTCCTCCTGGGTTGGCCTCTATCTGGCTCGACAGATCACCGTGCCGATCCAGGCTCTGGCAGAGGCAACCAGACGGATCTCCGAAGGCGACCTGGATTTCCAGGTCGAGGTGGACGCCGACGACGAGCTCGGGGTGCTCGTGCACTCGTTCAACAGCATGACGGCGGAGCTCCAACGCAACAAGGAGCTGCTGGAAGAAAGCAATCTCGAGCTGCTGATGTCGAACCAGCGCCTCGCCGAGGAGAGGGCCGTGATCAGTGCGGTGCTACAGAATCTGGCAGCGGGCGTGATCTCGGTCGATGAAGAGGGCACAGTGCTGACCTGCAACGGAGCGGCTCTCAACATGCTGCAGCAGGAAGAAAGTGACTGTATCGGGAAGCCGGTCAGGGAGGCGTGGAGCGATCCCGAACGGGGCAAGCTCGCGGAGCTCTTCGAAATGGACGCAGGGCAATCGCGGCGCATCACCCAGGACTTCCGCATGATGCTGGGTGACGACTGGAAGACCTTCGAGGCCAAGGTGACCACGATGCGTGATCGTCATGACAGGGTCAGCGGCCGCGTCATGGTGCTCGAGGAGTTGACCGAGCTGGTCAAGGCCCAGCAAATGGCGGCCTGGAGCGAGGCGGCCCGCCGCATTGCCCACGAGATCAAGAATCCACTCACCCCGATCCGGCTTTCGGCCGAGCGGATGCTCAAGAAGCACGAGCAGAAGGCCCCAGACCTCGGCGAGACCCTCGAAGAGGGTGTCGAGCTCATCAAGCGGGAAGTGGAAGCCATGAAGTCGATGGTGGACGAGTTCTCCCGTTTCGCACGCATGCCTCTGCCTCGACCCAGCAACGTGGAGCTCGAGGGTCTGATCGACGAGGCCTTGAACCTGTATCGGGGAATCAAACCGGGCGTGGAGGTTACGGTCCGCATCGACGACGATGCCCGGAGCGCGAGATTCGACGCCGAGCAGATCAAGCGTGCACTGATCAATCTCCTGGACAACGCTCTCGAGGCCACGCAGTCCCCGGGCGAGGTCTCGGTGGCCGTTCATCGTCGCAATGGCAGCCTCGAGATCAAGGTCTCCGATACCGGCGAAGGCATCCCGCCCGAAGCCAAGGACAAACTCTTCCTGCCGCACTTCTCCACCAAGCGTCGAGGCACAGGTCTCGGCCTTTCCATCGTGCACCGAATCGTCAGCGATCACCATGGCACCATCCAGACTGCCGACAACGATCCCAAGGGAACGATCTTCACCATTACGCTGCCCCAGCAATAGGGCCCAGCAATTGGGCCCCTTGTCCGAGGCACCGGTTCGGCTGCTTTGCTGTCACCGCGGGGCTGATTGCCAGGCGCTGTGACGGCGAGCGATGGGGTCTCATCGGATAGGAGCGGCAACGCGGCCGGTGGCTCCACGGCGCCGTATAATGCGGCTATGACGACACCGCAGCAGCAGATCGAGCAGCAGCTGAAGGAGGCCCTGAAAGCCCGTGATCAGGATCGCCTCGCTACCCTTCGGTTGCTTCTCAGCTCGATCAACAATGAACGCATTCGAACGGGCGAAGAGGTCGAAGAGGCGGCTTTCCTGAGCCTGGTGCGCAAAGCCATCAAGCAACGGCGAGAGTCGAGCGAGCAATATCGCTCGGGCGCACGAGACGACCTGGCTGACAAAGAGGATCGAGAAGCCGCGATCCTCGAAGCCTACC
>JAUWSP010000095.1 GCA_030610025.1 Acidobacteriota bacterium
GGTTTGAACAGCTCTCCGTCGACGCCGTTGCGAATGACGCCGATAGGGACTTCTCCAGCCGTGCCGAGGGCGAGCGATCTCAGATTCTCACTGTTGGCCAGGACCGCGCTCGCCCGGCTCCATACGAGCCTCGAGAGTCTAGCGAAGACCAGGCTGTCCAGATACCTCAGGCGAATGTTGTAGCCGGGTACATCGGAGCCTCGCAGACCGACAATGTACGGGAACCTGTCTCGCAACCGGTAGCCGAGAAGCCCAGAAGGCCAACCTCCCCAGCAGTGTGCCAGGTCATAGTCGTGTCGACCTGCGAGCTGTTGGCTCAGGCTGTGCGCACCCCAGGTCCAGCGAGCGATTTCGGGAGCCGTCCAGAAGTGCAGGTTTTTCTTCCCGACCGGTAACTTGAAGACTCGAATTCGCTCACCGATCTGCATCGTCTCGCTTTTGTCACCGACCCCACTGGAGACCATGTCGACGGCGATCGATGGGTCAGAAGCGAATTGATGAAGCAGGTTCTGGCAAGAGACGCCGATGCCACCTCCCAACGGGGGAAACTCATAGCTCAGCATGAGGATGCGGGGCATGTTCTCAGAGGCTCTCGGGATCTCTAGCGTGTCTTCGAGGGGGTGGCGGCTCGAGTGGTGCCATCTGTTGGAGACGGATCCATCTTACAGAATCCCCGAGATACGGCTAATGGAAGTGGTTACAGGAGATATGCTCAGAGAATGAAGATCCAGAACATCACGGTCTATCAGGTCGACCTTCCCCTGCACGAAGGCAGCTACAAGTGGTCGGGTGGCAAGTCGGTCACGGTCTTCGATAGCACGATCGTGAAGGTCGAAACCGACACGGGCCTCGCCGGTTTTGGAGAGGTCTGTCCGTTGGGTCCCTTCTATCTGCCGGCCTATGGTCCCGGTGCCAGGGCTGGCATCGCGGAGCTTGCACCCCACCTGCTCGGGGAAGATCCGACCCAGCTGGACCGACTCAATCGCCTCATGGACCATCACCTCAAGGGCCACCCGTATGCCAAGTCGGCTCTGGACATCGCCTGCTGGGACATCCTCGGCCAGGTGGCCGGCCAACCCGTGTGCACACTGCTCGGGGGCCGCTACGCGGAAGATTTCGTGCTCTACAGAGCCATCTCCCAAGAGAGCCCCGAGGCCATGGCGGCCAGCGTGGAGAGTTATCGCTCTGAGGGGTACCGGAGGTTCCAGCTCAAGGTGGGCGGTGACCCGGATGTCGACATCGAACGGATTCGCGCTGTCGCGGCGGTGATCGAGAGCGGAGACAAGTTGATCGCCGATGCCAACACCGGCTGGTTGATGCACGAGGCGGCGCGCGTGGTTCGAGCCGTGAGGGACGTCGATGTCTACATCGAGCAGCCCTGTCCCAGCTACGAGGAGTGCTTGACCATTCGCCGTCGGACCGACCACCCTTTCGTCCTGGACGAGGTCATCGACGGCATCGAGCCGCTGCTGAGGGGCCACGCCGACGGGGCGATGGATGTGGTCAACATCAAGATCAGCAAGTTCGGGGGGCTGACCAGGGCTCGTCAGGCGAGAGATCTTTGCGTCTCGCTGGGCATTGCAATGACCATCGAGGACAGTTGGGGAGGTGACATCACCACTGCCGCCATTGCCCATCTGGCGCACAGCACGCCCACGGAGATGCTCTTCACTGCCACGGACTTCAACAGCTACGTCACGGTGAGCACGGCTGAAGGAGCGCCCCAGCGAGTCGAGGGTCGCCTGGCCGCATCCGAGGCTCCGGGCCTGGGGATAGAGCCGAGGCAGGAGATCCTGGGCGAGCCGGTGGCTCGCTGGGAGGCTGGTTGAGGGGACACTAGTCCACCCACAAGGGAACACGCTCGAAGTGATCGACGTCGATCAATCCCTGGTCGGTCAGCTTCAGGCTCGGGATGACCTCGAGGCCCAGAAAACTCATGGCCATGAAGGGGTCATGGAGGCTGGAGCCGAGCTCGTGGGCCGCCGCGATCACTTTGTCCAACCCGTCACGTACTTCCTCGACGGGAGAGTCGTTCATCAGACCGCCAATGGGGAGGGGCAGCTCGGCCAGTACCTGATCCCCTTCGGCGACCACCAATCCCCCGCCCAGGGCGGCGGCCCGCCGGGTTGCGGTCCACATGGAGGCGTCGTCGGCACCGACGACCACCCGGTTGTGATGATCGTGAGCTATGGAAGAGGACAGCGCCCCGCGTTGGAGCCCCATCCCCTGCACGAAGCCCTTGCCCATGGCCCCAGAGGCTCGGTGCCTTTCGATGACGGCGATCTTGAGCAGATCTCGGCTGGGATCTGCCAGAGCTTCGGTCCCAGCAGCATCGAAGGTGGCGGTGAGGTTCTCGGTGACGAGTTGATTGGGGATGACGCCGATGACCCGAGCCTGGCCGCTTCGGCCGTCGATGGAGAAGTCGACCTGATCCCAGTCGATGTTCATGGTGCTGCGCAGGGGATGAGAATCATGGGCCAGGCGGGGGAGAAGCATCCTGCCGTCCCGCGCCACGGGTCGTCCGCCGCGGAAGACCAGGTGGGGCGAGGGGGCCTCGAGATCGTGGAAGGCGGCCAGGTCGGCGCGCCTGCCGGGAGTGATGGCCCCCCGGTCCGAGAGTCCGAAGTATCGAGCCGCGTTCCAGGTGGCCATTCGAATGGCGCGGATCGGATCCAGGCCGCGGGCAATGGCGGTGCGAATCATGTAGTCGATATGTCCCTGGTCCAGTAGATCCCTGGGCTGGCGATCATCCGTGCAGAAGCAGAATCGATGTTGGTTGTCCGGGGTCACCAGCGGGAGCAGTGCCTCCAGATTGTGGGCGTTGCTCGCCTCACGAATGAAAATGGTCAGCCCCATGCGGAGCTTCTCTCGGGCCTCCTCTGCCGTGGTGGATTCGTGATCCGAGCCGATACCGGCAGCTATGTACCCGGCGAGGTCTCTTCCGCTCAGACCTGGGCAGTGGCCATCGACCGGGAGGCCCTCGAAGGCCTGAATCTTCGCCAACACCTCGGGGTCGGCCTCCAGCAGGCCGGGAAAATTCATCACTTCTGCGAGGCCGATCACCCACGGGTCGGACTTGAAAGGCGCCAGATCATAGCTGTGCAAGACAGCGCCCGCGGTCTCCATATGGGTAGCGGGAACGCAGGACGGTGCCATGACGAACATGCTGAGAGGCCCGTCCTTGGCGCTCTCGAACATGAATCGGATGCCCTCGGTCCCCAGGACATTGGCGATCTCGTGAGGGTCGGTGATGACCGTGGTGGTGCCTCTCGGTACAACGGCACGAGCATACTCGGCAGGTGGCACGAGGCTGCTCTCGATGTGGACGTGGGCGTCGATGAATCCTGGAGCCAGGTAGGCTCCGTCCAGATCCAGCCGGTCCAGGGCCGGATAGTCGCCCAGCCCGACAATGCGCGAACGGGCCAAAGCTACCGAGGTCTCCTGAATCTCGCCACTGAGTACGTTGACGACCCGGGCATTCTCGATCAACAGGTCGGCGGGGGCTTCACCCCGGGCATGTTGGATGAGGTTCTCAAGATCCATGCTCTGTCTCCCAAGGGCCCGCTTCGGGCCTCGAACGACATTCTAGCGCCTCCGATAGCCTGCGTCTTGGCGTCCTGAGGTCCTGGGCGATGGGGCGTAGGGGCTTAAGGGCGTAGAAGCTCGAGGGACTCGAACCGACCGGTTGTGTGCCGGCCGAGCGTGAGGGCTCGAGGGCCAAGAGGCGTAGGGTGTAAGGCTTTGAAGCGGCCGGACCTGTGCCGGCCGGGGCGTTTGGATGCTTGGTGCGTCAGCGGAACGCGTAGAAAGCGATCAGCAGCCCGCTCAGAAGGTACATCAGTGGATGGACCTCTCGATATCGGCCCGACAAGACCCGAATCAGAACGAACGAGACCAGCCCCAGGGTGATGCCGTTGGCGATGGAATAGGTGAAGGGCATGACAGCGATCGTGAGCAGTGCCGGGACCGCCTGATCGGGAGCGGTCCAGTCGAGATCTTTGGCGCCTCGCATCATGAGTGCACCGACCAGAATCAGGGCTGGGGCGGTGGCGATGGCAGGCACCGCCGCGAGCAGCGGGGTGAAGAACAGTGAGACGAGAAACAGAACCGCCACGGACACGGCCGTCAATCCTGTTCGTCCTCCCTCTTCGACCCCGGTCGCGGACTCCACATAGCTGGTGACGGTGCTGGTGCCGAGCAGGGCCCCCACGGAAGTGCCGACGGCATCGGCTGTGAAGGCTCTGTTGGCTCGGGTCAACCGACCGCTTTCATCGACGAAGCCGGCCAGGCGGCCGACTCCGATCAGCGTTCCCGCGGTGTCGAAGAAATCGACAAACAGGAATGCGAGGATGACGCTGAGCATCTTGCCCGTCAGCAGTCCATGGAAATCGAGCGCGAACAGCGTCTCGCGGGGGAGCGAGGGGATCGTCAGGATCGAATCTGGCCCTGGAGAGATTCCCGAGACCCAGGCGATGCCGGCCACGATCAGGATCCCATAGAGGATCCCGCCCCGGATTCGTCGCGTCATGAGGGCGGCCATCAGCAGCAAGCCAGCCAGGGCAAGCAGGGTAGGCGCCGCGCTGAGATCACCCAGGCCGACCAGGGTATCGGCGTGATCCACGACCACACCGGCGCTTTGCAGACCGATCATGGCCAGGAATAGACCGATACCTGCCATCGTGGCGACCTTGATCTGGGTCGGGATCGCCCGCACCAGGGCGCTTCGGGCCCCGGTCACCGCCAGGATCAGAAAGAGAATCCCTTCGATGAAGACCGCCGCCAGGGCGATGCGCCAGTCGACTCCCATCGCGCCCACGACTCCGAAGGTGAAGTAGGCATTCAGGCCCATGCCCGGTGCCAGAGCGAAGGGGAGATTGGCCCATAGCCCCATGATCAGGGTAGCTGTGGCAGAGGCGATCGCCGTAGCCACGACGACGTCTTCTCTGGGAAGCCCCGCCTGAGCGAGGATCTGGGGGTTGACGAAAAGAATATAGGAGAGGGTCAGAAAGGTCGTCGCCCCAGCCCGAATCTCGATGGCGACCGTGGAGCCGGCCGCGCTGAGACCGAAGATTCGTTCCAGTTTCTCCATGGCTGTCCAATCGACCCTAGCGACGATCAGAATATTGGATGAAACGTTTTGGCCCTCTCGAGCGTCTATCTATATGAGACGGAACGAACACCCTTGAGACATGGTGGTCCATCCTCGATATCCCGCGATCTGCGTCGAGTCGCACAGCCACAATCCCCTGGCCCTGGTTGCCGCGGTCAGGGAGGCGATGCGGTTGGCGCACGTAGAGAACTCCGAGATCAGCCGTTTCTCGGATCAGGCTCTCACTGCCCCCGAGCCGCGGCGCGTTCGCGAGGTCTGCCGCAGCTGGGTAATTGTCGATGAGAATGGCCATCTCGACTAGCCGAATCGGCTACTGGCTCTGCTGACCCGCCACCACGGTTCTGGCTGACAGCTCCTCCCCAGCCACCTCGACCTTGATCTTCCTGAGCTCGTTCTCTTCGAGTGCACGCTCGGTGGAGAAGGAGAGGATGTACTGGCTGCGAAGCTCCTCGTTGATCTGCGCGTAGGCCTCGTCGAGCTGGTCCATCTGGGTGATGTAGAAGATATCTCCACCCGTACCCTTGGTGACGGACTCGAGGTCGATCTTCCTCAGCGCGCGGCGGGGATTCTGAATTCCGGCCAGTGACAGGATGTAGACGGGGACGCCCAGCTGCTTGCCGTACTGAATGCAGCGCCGGGGTCCGTAGCGGCTCTGCACGTCATCGCCATCCGTTAGTAGCACCAGGGCCTTGCGTCCTTCAGCCTCTTCGAACTGGAGCATCGAGAAGATGATGGCATCGTAGACGGCGGTCAGACCCTCGGGCTCCAGCGAGTTGAAAGTGGAGAAGAGCTCGAGCAGGTCTCCGGTTGTTGCCTGGGCGAGCCTCGGCTTGCTGTCGAAATCGACGAGGAACGCGTGGTCCAGCGGCCCGATGGTCGCGCCCAGAAACTGCGCGCCAGCTTTCTTGGTGTCGGTCATCAGGGCCCACATGCTCTCCGAGGTGTCGATGACGAGGCCCAGAACCAGGGGAACATCGCCAGCCAGGGCGAAACGGTCCACGGTTCTTCTTTCGCCGCCAACCTTGACACGGAAGTCCTCGGGCTGGAGGCCGCGGATCACCTGACCGGCACGATCGCTGACGATTACATTGAGCTCCACGAGATTGACCACGACCAGCTCACTGAGGCTCTGTGGGTCGAGGAGCACCGCATCCTCCAAAGAGCTGTCGTCGTCCAGATAGGCCACGACCCGAACGTAGTCCTGGGTACCGGGACTGGCGGAAGTCAGCTCTGCCCGGAAGGGCTCTTCTGTGAGCGTGGCTGCGAGCTCTTCGTTCCAGTAGAACTCGACTCGATCGAGCCTTCGTCCAGCAGGAGTGCTCACATTGGCTGTCACCACGGCCTTGCCGGAAGAGGGGTTGCCTTCGATGTCCCGGATTCGGACTTCGAATGAGCGTCCCGTGTCGTTGACCCGGATCTCATGGGATCCCAGGCGTCGGTTGTCACCCGAAAGAGCATCGACTCTGACGACATGCGGTTGGGCTTCGGAGCCGAAATCGAATACGGCGCGAAAGGGTGGCTTCGAGTCCTCTGCGACTTTCTTGTCGTCGAGGAAGAACTCGACCTGCGCAACCCTCGGATCACTGCCGAGAGTGTCGATGCGCACCTTCCCTGTGACCGGTTGCCGTCGCGGTGGGAGCAGCCGAATCAGCTTGCCGGACGTTGCGGAAGCGGAAGAGCCTCTGTCCGAGGACCTACGGGGCGCATTCCATTCAGCGACTCGGCGGCCTCCGCTCTCCAGTGAGTGATTCGAGATCTCCAGGGCGGCGGCGCCCCAGAGACCCGTTTGAAGCTCTTCGATGATGACAACACCCTGAGTCAGATCCTCGGGTACCAGAATGGCTTGGCGGTACTGCCATCGATCCATTCCCGACAAGCTGCCAGGTCGGATCTGCTCGTAGCCGATCGAGGGCGGGTCGTCGATAACCGTCAATGCCATGGTGACCCTGAAGTGCGGATTCTCGACGGCTTGGATGCCTTCCAGAGTCAAGGCGACCTCGAGCAGGGCTGCCATCATGCCGGGGCGTGCGGCTCCGGCGGGATCGGGCCGGAGTATCGCCTCTGTTGGAAGAGGGCCTTCGGCGTCGTCGGGCTCGTCCAGGAATCGACCGGCTCGTGCGGCTGAGACCCAGAGTGGAGTGGCCGCCGAGATCCACCGAGGAGCCAGGACTCTCTGGCCAGGAGCGCTGGACCTCACCTCGAGCACACTGGGCTCCCCGGTCGAGGCGCCCGCGACCGTGACCCGCAGGCGCTGCGCTCCCTGCAAGGCGCTCAGGACCGAGGCGAGCTCCTCGCGACTCGAGGCCACCATTCCCCCTGTGGCTTCTGCAAGCACTCGGACCCCGGATCGAGCGGCGGGGAAGAGCTCGTCGGGCACCTGCCTCGGCTCGAGACCGACCACCGTCCATCCTGTGACGGCCAGGAGCTGCCCGACTCGACGCACGAGCTGAGTTTCCTGGTTGGCCTGGGTCGCCCCGGAGCCCGCATAGAAGGTCCCCGGCGAGAGGTCGACTGCTTCTTGCGCCACGATCAAGCAGCGGGGTGCCCTCGAATCTCCGGATGCCAGCCATCCCGCGAGCTCGCCGAGGTGATCTGCCAGGATGTTGAGCTCACGATTGAGCGCCGCACCAGGATCCAGCTCCTGTTGCCCTTGCCCGGGACGTCTGAAAGCGGCTCTCTGATCCTCCAGCTCGCCGGCGGCCTCGATCAGGTCGGAGTAGAGGTCCAGTGTTTCTCGGATCGCTGCGGGATCGCGCGTCGCCTCGAGAGCTGTTTCGGCAAAAGGCTCGGCGACGACGATTCGAACCTCACCCATGCGGGTCAGGGATTCCGCTTGTAGGTCGAGCCACTCGAACGCCTGTTGCATTCCGCTGCGGGTGGATAGAACGGGATCGAGGTAGACCTCGAAATGCCAAGAGGAGGTTCCTGCCGCCGCGCCCTTTGCGAGCCGGTGAAGCTCCGTCTTGTGCGCCGCGTTGCCGTCGACGAGAACCTCCAGGTCCTGGAGAGTCGGTCTTTCTGAAATGCCGGGTGGAGTCAGGAGTAGGACTTCGCGCTCCACCGCCAGGCGATCTGCCCCCTCGCCCTGGAATCCGACCTCTGGAGGGTCGCTCGGGGAGGGTGTCAGAGCGGGAATGGAGCCGAAGATCCCGGTCACCCCGAGGATCGAGGCCGCGATGAATAGCAGTCCGAAGGCGAGAAGGGATCGATGCCTCTGCTGGGCAGGGCGGGGAGCTTTCGGAGCGCTGTTCGGATTCATATTCGGGGGCCGAGGAGCTAGGTGAGGAGTAGAAGAAACAGTGCCAGTAGCGCGAGA
>JAUWSP010000035.1 GCA_030610025.1 Acidobacteriota bacterium
CAAGTAGGCGACCCCGTCTCGTACCTCGTAGCCGACGAGAGTTGGGTCGTTGGTGGTTCCTTCAGCGTCAGACTGAGCCATAGTCGTCCTCCAGTTGCAATTGGGGTGACGGAATGAAGCGGGTCGCCCCGCTAAGGATTCGCCTCGGTCGGTTATTGTTGCACGTGCCTCCGAGGCTAGCAACAGATGGCCTCGACGGCTACCGATGGATCGAGGTTGCCCTGGAGCCGTCGGAATCTTTAGAATTTGCTCTTTCGAGCATGTCTCGCTGACGGCCACTCGGATGATCACGGGCTACAACACCGACGTCCCCCACGCCGACGTGGTCTTTCACGTTCAGACCGAGGACAAGGGACTGGCCAGCGCTTTCATCGAAAGCCTGGTCTATGTTGGTGGTCAGATTCTGGCCAAGAAGAGAACCAGTTACAAGAGCGCCCTCGACTCCGGGGAGGGCAAGAAGCGAATCGTCGAGCTGATGGACCAACAGCATCGACTGACAATCGCCGAGATTCAGAGTGGCAAGTACGACAACCAGGTCCCGGGTGCCAAGGCAGCCGAGTCCTCGATGGGCGCGGGAGATTTCCTGGAGGAGCCGACAGCGACCCCCGAGGTGAAGGTGGAGCACCTGTCGGCGCCCGAGCCGACTGCCCGAGTCGACGCTCCGGTCGGTGAGAGTCAGACCCTCGACCAGATCATCATGGACTACCTCAATTCGGAGTCCGAGCAGGAGGCTCTGATCCTGATGATGGATTCGGATCACGAGTTCGCACTCGGTGAAACCGTGGCGCTGCACTTTCGCACCAAAGGTAGCCTCAGCGGGCAGGCCGTTCCGGGCACGCGCATCTCGATCAAGATGATCTCGACCGTGGTCGAGCCGGCAACCCTGGCGCAGGGCGAGACCGACGGTAGTGGTGAGCTGCGGTTGTCGGTCGCGATCCCCGCCTTGCAGCGCGGCAGCAGCGCCCTGATCGTGACCGCCAGCAGTGCCATCGGTACCGCCGAGATCAAGCAACTGCTATAGGTGGAGGAGCACCGAATATAGGTGGAGGAGCACCGAACGGTACCTCTCGCCTTGGCGTCGAGAGCGTGTATAATCCCCCGTTCGAGGGCCGCTAGCTCAACTGGCAGAGCAGCAGACTCTTAATCTGCGGGTTCGGGGTTCGAGTCCCTGGCGGCTCACCAGCCTTTGATATCTCTCCCCGGTGCTTCAGCATCGCCAGTCCGGAAGAGCTCGGTGCGAAAGTGGCGGAATTGGTAGACTCGCTAGATTTAGGATCTAGTCCCGAAAAGGGGTGGGGGTTCGAGTCCCCCCTTTCGCACCATATCGTTGACCTCCGGCTTCCTTCAGCCATCGCCAGAAAGGACCTCCTGTTCCCGTGAGTGTCGTGCTATCCATCGAAGACGTCGGACCCTGCCGGAAACAGCTCAAGGTCGAAGTTCCGGCGCCAGCGGTCGAAGCCGAGTCGAACCGTGTTATCGACGAGTATCGAAAGCATGCCAAGCTACCAGGCTTCCGCAAGGGTAAGGTGCCAACCAACCTGGTCAAGCAGAAGTTCCAGAAGGAGATCGAGCAGGATGTCGTCGAGCGGCTCCTGCCACGCTACTGGAAGCAGGCCGAGGCCGAGGCCGAGCTGGATCCTCTGATGCCTCCGAGCGTCGACGAGGTCGACTTTCAACCTGGCACGGCTCTGACCTTCGTGGCCTCGGTCGATATTCGACCCGAGATAGAGCTGGGTAGCCTCGAGGACTTCGAGCTGCCGGAGTTGGAGACCGAACCCACCGAGGAAGAGGTCGAGCAGGCACTCGAGGACATGCGTCGAGCGGTTGCTGAGTGGGTGGCAGCCGACAGGGTAGCAGCGATCGGCGATCTGGTGGCCGGCAAGCTCACTCAGCTCGACCCTGAGACAGGAGAGCCCGGGGCGGAGAAGCCGTTCAGCTTCGAGGTCGGCGACCCCCAGGTTTGGGAGGAGCTTACCCGGGAGGTTACCGGCAAGGAGGCTGGTCAGCAGGCTGAGTTCGTCCGCCAGGAGGGTGAGGGCGATGACGCGGTCAACCGAAGCTTCCGGGTGTTGATCGAAGCCGTCCGCGAGCGGGACCTCCCCGATCTGGATGATTCCCTTGCGGCTCGCTTTGGCGATTACGCCGACGTGACGGCTCTGCGCCACGGGGCACGAGGAGAGCTCAGGCGGGGCAAGGTGTCGGAGCGGCTCCAGCAGCGTGAGCGAGCGATGTTGGATCAGTTGCTCGAACGCCAGCCCCTGGCACTTCCGCAGGGTGTCGTGGACAGCGAGGTCGAGGGAATGCTCAAGGAGTATGCTCAGAGCCTGGCCGGCCAGGGGGTGGATCTGGAAAAGACCGATCTCGACTGGCAGGGCATGGCCGAACAGATCCGCCCACAGGCCGAGCGCCGGGTCCACGCCCGATTGTTGCTCGACGCCATCGCCTCTCAGGAGGAGATCGAGGTGGGCGAAGAGGATTTCGAGGCCGCTCTAGCCGCGATCGGAAGGGCCCAGGGCCAAAGCGCAGTGAACGTCCGGCAGGCTTTGGACAGGTCTGGCAACCTGGCCGGTTTCAGGGCCCAGCTCGGCAGGGAGAAAGCTATCAAGCGCCTCCTCGGGGAAGAATCCGACGAGCCGCCGGGCGATACCCGAGAATCCGACACTGAATCCGAGAACGACAGTTGACTTGAACGGAGTCGAAAACCATGCTGATTCCCATGGTCGTAGAACAGACCAACCGAGGCGAACGAGCCTACGATATCTACTCTCGCCTGCTGAAAGACAACATCATCTTTTTGGGTCGTCCGATCGACGACGATGTGTCGAACCTGATCATCGCTCAGATGCTCTTCCTCGAGGCTGAGAATCCGGAGAAGGACATTGCCATCTATGTCAACTCCCCAGGGGGTTCCATCACGGCAGGGCTGGCGATCTACGACACGATGCAGTACATCCGGCCCGACGTATCGACGCTCTGCGTCGGGCAAGCGGCCTCCATGGCGGCGATTCTTCTGGCGGCAGGTACCCCAGGTAAAAGGTCGGTGCTTCCCAACAGCCGGGTCCTGATCCATCAGCCGCTACTGTACGGGCTACAGGGCCAGCAGACCGACATCGACATTCATGCCAAGGATCTGCTGCGCATGCGCTCGAGAATCGAGGAGATCCTGGCCCAACACTCAGGCAAGACGGTGGAGCAGATTCACCTCGACACCGAGCGCGACAAGATCCTGTCGGCGCCCGATGCCGTGGAGTATGGTCTCGCCGATCAGGTCATGGATCGTCGACCTGCGTTCTGATTCATAGGGAAATGCGTTTTGATGCATAAGGAGATTTGGGGCCGATCTGCTATCATTCGGTCAGAAGAAGCACGGCGGTAGGCGCAATCTGCCGCGGGGTCTTGCGAAGGTATGCGCAGGGCCGGTGGCATGGAATAGGGAGTCGAGAACGGATTGTTGTGGGTAGCGAGGGCTGAGGCGAGCTAGAACCAACCGCGGTTTCGGCCGCGGGCGCCGACAAGACGCGTCCTGGAGGATCGATGCCCAAGAAGGACAACAACGATGACACACTGCGGTGCTCGTTCTGTAACAAGAGCCAGCGCGAGGTGAAGAAGCTGATCGCGGGGCCGACGGTCTTCATCTGCGACGAGTGTGTCGACATCTGCCTGGACATCATCGCCGAGGATCGCCTTCTCGAGCAGCAGCAGGAGACCGCGCTGCCGAAGCCGAGGGAGATCGACGATTTCCTGGACGAGTATGTTGTCGATCAGGACATGGCCAAGAAGAAGCTCTCTGTGGCCGTCTACAACCACTACAAGCGGATCGATTTCGTCGAAAAGGCGCGGAGCGAGGTCGAGCTCCAGAAATCCAATATCCTGCTGATCGGGCCGACCGGAACCGGCAAGACACTCCTGGCTCAGACACTCGCCAAGCTGCTGTCGGTGCCTTTCACCATCGCCGATGCCACGACGCTGACCGAGGCCGGGTACGTCGGCGAGGATGTCGAGAACATCATTCTCAAGCTCTACCAGGCTTCGGGCAACGACAAGGAAAAGACGCAACGTGGGATCGTCTACATCGATGAGATCGATAAGATCGCCCGCAAGAGCGACAATCCATCGATTACTCGTGACGTTTCGGGCGAGGGCGTTCAGCAGGCGCTGCTCAAGATTCTCGAGGGCACTCTGTGCAACGTGCCGCCGCAGGGTGGGCGCAAGCATCCGCACCAGGAGTTTCTGCAGATCGACACCACCAACATCCTGTTCATTTGCGGCGGGGCATTTGTTGGCCTGGAAGAGCTGATCGAGCACCGGCTGAATGAGAAGACTCTGGGCTTCGGTGCCGAGATCAAGAGTCGCAAGGAGCGGCGGTCGAGTGACCTGCTACAGCACGTCACGCCAGAGGATTTGATCAAGTACGGGCTGATACCTGAGTTCGTCGGTCGTTTGCCGGTTGTCGCAACGCTCGAAGACCTGGATGAGCACGCGCTGGTTCGGATCCTCACAGAGCCGAAGAACAGCTTGGTGCGTCAGTATCAGACGATGTTCGAGCTGGAGGATGTTGGGCTCCAGTTCACCGAAGGTGCCCTGAAGATGGTCGCGGCGGAGGCGACGAAACGCAATGTCGGCGCCCGTGGATTGAGGATCATTCTCGAAGAGCTGATGCTCGATCTGATGTACAACATCCCGTCAGAGCGGGATGTCAAAGACTGCCTGATCAACGAGGAGAGCGTGTTGAATCGGAAACAACCGGCTCCTCTCAAGAAAGCCGTTTAAGAAAGCCGGCGAGCCTGATAGGCTCTAGAGCGGAACACCTCCGACTCGATCGGCTCCCCATAAATCGAGGCAAACTTGTAGTTGGCGAGCATGAGCTCAACCTTTATCACTACCCATAAGATGCGACTGCCGGTTGTTCCCCTGCGCGACATGGTGGTTTTTCCACACATGATGGCGCCGTTCATCATTGGGCGAGAACAATCGGTCAAGGCTCTCGAGTACAGTCTTCTCGAGGCTGACAAGTCGATTTTCCTGGTGGCCCAGCTCGATCCCAAGGTGGACGAGCCGGAGCGGCAGGACATGTACGACATCGGGGTCGTCGCCCAGGTCGTGCAGAATCTCAAGCTCCCGAATGGCAATGTGAAGGTCATGGTGGAAGGCGTCCAGCGGGCCAGGCTCATCGATCTGGAAGAGGAAGCCGGCACCTTGTTCGCCGAGGTCGAGGCCTACGACATCGAGTTTCCCACCGACGAAAAGGTGGAGGCCTACATCAACAAGGTGCTTGGAGTCTTCGAGCAGTATGCCAAGGTCTCTCATCATCTGGCCTTCGAAGGTCTGGTCTCGACCATCAAGCTCGACAATGCCGACCAGTTCACCGACCAGCTTGCCGCCCATCTCATGGTCTCGACGGCTGAGAAGCAGACGCTGCTCGAGGTCCTGAACCCCTATGAGCGCTTGCAGAGGATGAACGATCTACTCGACGTGGAGCTCGAGAAGTTCAACATCGACAAGCGGATCAACGTCAGCGTCAAGAAGCAGATGGAAAAGGCCCAGAAGGAGTACTACCTCAACGAGAAGATCAAGGCCATCCATCAGGAGTTGGGGCGTAAGGACGATCGCTCAGACGAGATCGAAGAGCTCAAGGAGCGCCTCGAGGAGGCGGGCCTGCCCAAGGATGCGCGGGAGAAGGCCGACCAGGAGCTCAAGCGCCTGGAGGCCATGCCGCCAGTCTCGGCCGAAGCCACCGTGTCGAGAAACTACATCGACTGGCTCGTGAGTGTGCCATGGAAGAAGCGTAGCCGTGAGATCAAGGATCTGGATCGGGCCCAGCGCATCCTGGACGAGGATCACTATGGCCTGGAGAGGATCAAGGAGAGGATCCTGGAGTTCCTCGCCGTTCGCCAGTTGACGCGGCAGACGCAAAGCTCGATCATCTGTTTCGTCGGCCCTCCAGGCGTCGGCAAGTCCTCCCTGGCCAAGTCCATCGCCCGAGCCACGGGACGCAAGTTCGTCCGCCTGTCTCTTGGTGGAGTGCGAGACGAAGCCGAAGTCCGAGGGCATCGCCGGACCTACATCGGTGCTTTTCCGGGTCAGATCATCCAGATGATGAAGAAGGCGGAGACGGTGAATCCCGTCTTCTTGCTGGACGAGATCGAGAAGATGTCGACGGACTTTCGTGGCGATCCATCTGCGGCGCTCCTCGAGGTCCTCGATCCGGATCAGAACGACTCGTTCCTGGATCACTACCTGGATGTCGAGTACGACCTCTCGAACGTGATGTTCATCGCCACCGCCAACATCAGCCACACCATCCCTCCAGCTCTGTTGGACCGGATGGAGGTGATTCATCTGACCGGTTACACGCTCAACGAGAAGCTGGAGATCGCCAAGAGCTTCCTGATTCCGAAGCAGCTCAAGGCCCACGGTCTGGACGAGAAGGTGACCGTCTTCGAGGAAGACGGTGTCCAGACCCTGATCGAGAGCTACACGCGCGAGGCCGGTGTGCGGAACCTGGAGAGAGAGATCGCCAAGGTCTGTCGCAAGGTGGCCCGAAGGATCGTCCAGCAGGGCAAGAAGAAGAAGGAGCGCGAGGCGCTTCGGATCACTTCGGATACCGTCTCCGACTACCTGGGCAAGATCAAGTTCCACCCCCGGCGGAAGAACGAGAAGTCGGAGGTCGGTGTGGCCACCGGACTGGCCTGGACCGAAGCGGGCGGCGAGTTGCTGGAGACCGAGGTCGGTCTGATGCCTGGCAAGGGCAAGCTGATCCTCACCGGCAAGCTGGGCGAGGTGATGCAGGAGTCGGCTCGAGCGGCGGTGTCCTATCTCAGGAGCCGGGCCGAGCTTCTGGGTGTCGAGCCGGACTTCAACGACAAGTACGATCTCCACATTCATGTGCCCGAAGGGGCGATCCCGAAGGACGGTCCATCGGCGGGGATAACCATGGCCACGGCGCTGGTCTCGGCAGCCACCGGTGCGCCGGTGCGCAAGGATCTGGCGATGACCGGCGAGATCACCTTGAGAGGCAAGGTGCTGCCCGTGGGTGGGATCAAGCACAAGTTGTTGGCGGCCTATCGGGCAGACATCACCGAGTTGATCCTGCCGAAGCCGAATGAGAAAGATCTCGACGAGATTCCCGCCGAGGTGCGTGAGCGACTCGAGCTCCACCTGGTCGAGTCGATGGACGAGGTGCTGAGCCTGGCGCTCGACGCAGATGCAGCGCCGGTGTCGAAAGGGGAATCAGGGTTCGAGGAACCGGCACCGGAGCCGCCTGCGCAGCCCGGACCGGTAGCCCATTGATCCCGCGCAACAGGTTGGCAAGACGATCAACGGGTCTGAAAGAAAAGCACTTAGCAGCCAGGAAGCCATTTTGATCACCGAAGCGCGATGCCGGTGGTCTTCCGCACACTCAAGGGCGAGGTAGGGAGGAGACGAGAGGGGGGGGAGTGAGACATCAGCAGGCTAGCTTTGTACGATCAGCGCCGACGCGAAGAGAGTTCCTGGAAGACGGTAGGGCCGAAGTGGCGTTCGTGGGTCGGTCCAACGTCGGCAAGTCGAGTCTCCTGAATCGTCTTCTCGGTCGCAAGAACCTGGCCAGAATCAGCTCTAGCCCGGGAAAGACACGCGCCGTCAACTACTTTCTGATCGAGTCGCGGTTCTATTTCGTCGATTTGCCGGGTTACGGTTATGCCAAGGTGGCCAAGACAGAACGCCAGAGTTGGGCAAAACTGATGGAGCAGTACTTTCAACACGTGAAAGATCGAGTCCACGTCATCCAGCTGGTGGACGGCAAGGTAGGTGCCACCGAGCTGGATGTTCAAGCAAGCGAATATCTGTCGAGTCTGGGTTGTGGAAGAACGGTCGTGGCCACGAAGATGGACCGCGTTCGTCCCAATCAGAGGGCTCGTCGATTGGTGGAGATCCGCGATCAATTGACTCTTCAAACAGAGACGTTGATCGCCTTCTCCGCCCAAACCGGTGAAGGTGTCAAGGAGCTCTGGAAAGAGATCAACCTCTTTTCCAGCAGCTTGGAG
The DNA here is from genome assembly GCA_030610025.1 of Acidobacteriota bacterium. GTDB lineage: Bacteria > Acidobacteriota > Thermoanaerobaculia > Multivoradales > JAHEKO01 > JAUVRX01. Next base: position 8,025 of record JAUWSP010000035.1, read on the forward strand.
GCGAGGTGAACTTCAGTGAGGACGAACATGGACAAGTCGAACCAAGACGCGGCAGCCCCCGAGAATCAGCCCGAGCAGCCGAATGCTCCCGAGCAGTCTGAACCGCAAGAAGCTGCGGAGCATTCTGACAAATCGAAGACTGCAGAGCCCGATGACAAGCCGAAGGCTGCGGAGTCGGATGACAAGCCGAAGGCTGCGGAGTCGGATGACAATCCGAAGGCTGCAGAGCCCGATGACAAGCCGAAGGCTGCAACTCAGGCGAAGCATTCGGACAGGCCGAGGTCTGGAAACCGGCCGAACCGGGACAGGCGAAGAGACAAGAAAGAAAAAAAGGACACCCTGGACATCCGGATCCTCAAGGAGATGACGATCTCCGACATGGTCCAGGTGGCGAAGGACCTGGGCGTCGAAGGAGCTACCACGCTTCGCAAGCAGGAGCTCATCTTCAAGATCCTGCAGGTACAGACCGAGAAGAGTGGTCTGATCTTCGCGGAGGGTGTCTTGGAGTGCCTACCGGATGGCTTTGGCTTCTTGAGGGCGCCGGAGTACAACTATCTGCCAGGTCCCGATGACATCTATGTTTCGCCAAGCCAGATTCGACGATTCGATCTGCGAACCGGCGACACGGTCTCCGGTCAGGTGCGTCAGCCGAAGGAAGGCGAGCGCTACTTCGCTCTCATCAAGGTCGAGGCGGTCAATTTCGAGCATCCGGAGGTGGCGCGGAACAAGATCTTCTTCGATAATCTGACGCCGCTGTACCCCCTGGAGCGGATCGAGCTCGAGAATGCGGACGAGATGTCCTCCAGGGTTCTCGATCTAGTGACACCTATGGGCAAGGGACAGAGAGCCCTGATCGTGGCGCCTCCCCGCACGGGTAAGACCATGCTGCTACAGGCTCTGGCACACTCGGTGGCCCAGAACCACCCGGACATCGTCCTCATTGTGCTGCTCATCGATGAGCGTCCGGAGGAGGTCACGGACATGCAGCGCTCCGTACAGGGTGAGGTTGTTTCCTCCACCTTCGATGAGCCGGCCACTCGTCACGTGCAAGTCGCGGAGATGGTCATCGAGAAGGCCAAGCGTCTGGTCGAGCACAAGAAGGACGTCGTGATCCTGCTGGACTCGATTACCCGACTCGCCCGCGCCTACAACACCGTCCAGCCACCTTCAGGCAAGGTGCTCTCGGGTGGTATCGATGCCAATGCCCTGCATCGTCCGAAGCGCTTCTTCGGTGCCGCCAGAAATATCGAAGAGGGTGGCTCGTTGACCATCATCGCTACCGCCCTGGTCGACACCGGTAGCCGCATGGACGACGTCATCTTCGAGGAGTTCAAGGGTACTGGCAATAGCGAGATCCACCTCGACCGCAAGCTGGTGGACAAGCGCGTTTTTCCCGCCATCGATATCAACAAGTCGGGTACGCGGAAGGAAGAGCTGCTCCTGGGCGAGGACGAGCTGCGCCGGGTATGGGTGCTGAGAAAGGTGTTGAATCCCCTTTCGACCGTGGAGAGCATGGAGCTCCTTCTCGACAAGCTGAAGAAGACCAAGGCCAACCAGGACTTCCTCAACGCGATGTCGAAGTAGCCCAAGGGCGTGGCCGTGCGCGTCGGCATCGTCGACTACCTCAACAGCAGACCTTTGGCGTGGGCCTTTCGGGAGGGTGCCGAGAGCGGCCCTTTCGTGCCCTTTCACCTGCCGCCTGCCGAAGTCGCCCAGCAGCTCGCGACCGGAAGTCTCGACATCGGTCTGATCCCATCCATCGAGGTGCAGCGCATCCCCGGGCTGCGTCTGATACCGGGGCTCTGCATCGCGGCTACGCACGAAGTGCGCAGCGTGCTCCTGATCAGCAAGGTTCAACCGCGGCAAATTCGCCGTCTGGCCCTCGATCAGAACAGCCGGACATCCGTGGCGCTGGCGAAGATCATCCTGTGTCGGCGCTATGGCGTGGCGCCAGAGTGTGTCTCTCAGCCACCGAACGTAGAGACGATGATGCAGCAGGCCGACGCAGCCCTGGTCATCGGAGATCCCGCTCTTCGCGTGTCTGTGGCGGACTATCGGGTTCTCGACCTGGCAGAGGAGTGGCGGCGACTCACCGGCCTACCCTTCGTTTTCGCAGTCTGGGCCGTGCGCGCGGGCATCGCGGCCGATGGACTCTTGCCTTTCTTCAACCGCAGTCTTCAGCAGGGCTTGGGGAATCTGGACGAGCTGATCGCCGAGGCCGGGGAGCAGCTCGAGTTGGCCCCGGAAGAGCTGCGCGAGTACCTCACCGTCAGTCTTTCGTTCCGGCTCGGTAACGAGGAGCTGGCCGGGTTGCGAGAGTTCTATTCTCTAGCCGCCGAGATGGACCTGATCGCCGAAGCGCGGCCAGTGCAGTTCCTGGGCTCTTGCCCATCTCAGGACGATTCCGTAGAGTAGCGCTCACAATGCACTTGGAGCCGTCTGGCCGCCCTGTGGCGGATATTCTGGGAGATGTGCGGCAAGGGGAGAGGATCTCCGCCGGAGATGCCCATACCCTCCTCGAGGACGGTGAGCTCCTGGAGCTGGGACTGGCAGCCCACGAGGTGCGAACCCGAGTCGCTGATCCAGGTGTCGCCACCTACAACATCGACCGCAACATCAACTACACGAACATCTGCGTGTACAAGTGTCGGTTCTGTGCGTTCTACCGGCAGCCCGGTGATCCCGAGGGTTATGTGCTGCCCTTCGAGGAGATTGGCCGCAAGATCGAGGAGACCCTGGCGCTCAACGGCACCGGTATCCTGCTGCAGGGAGGAGTGCATCCCGATCTCCCCCTGAGCTTCTACGAAGATCTGCTGGGCTACATCCGAGGGAACTATCCGGCGATTCATCTGCACGCCTTCTCACCACCCGAGGTGAAATTCGTGGCCAGGAAGGAGCGCATGAGCTTCTTCGAAGTCATCGCCCGGCTCAAGGAGGCCGGCCTGATGTCCATTCCGGGCGGTGGGGCCGAGCTGCTGTCGGATGACGTGAGGAAAGAGGTTCTCGCCTACACGAAGGTCTCGGCGGACGAGTGGATCGAGGTGATGCGGCAGGCCCATGCGAATGGGCTTCGCACCTCGGCCACGATGATGTACGGCATGGGCGAGCGACTGGACGCCCGGGTCGAGCATTTGCAGCGGGTCCGGGACCTGCAGGATGAGACCGGCGGATTCACGGCCTTCATCTCCTGTACCTTCCAGCACGAGCACACCGACATGGAGGACGTGCCCGAGACCTATGCCCACGAGTACCTCAAGACGCTGGCAGTATCGCGTCTATTCCTCGACAACATCGAGCATCTCCAGACCAGTTGGGTGACTCAGGGCAAGAAGATCGGACAGCTTGGGCTCCTGTTCGGGGCTGATGACATGGGCTCGATCATGATCGAGGAGAATGTCGTGTCGGCTGCCGGAACCTCCTACCGCATGAGCCAGGACGAGATGGAGCACCTGATCACCGCCACCGGCTTCTCGCCGCGCCAGCGCACCAACCTCTACGAGCGCCTGATCACCCGCGAGGACACAGGCGAGCTGGCGCAGCGCTATCGTCACGCCCTGACGCCCGAGAACAGGGACCTGGCCTCTCCTCTTCCCATCGTCGGTTGACGGTCGATGCCGCGGCGA
>JAUWSP010000575.1 GCA_030610025.1 Acidobacteriota bacterium
ACGGCCGCCCTCGGAACATCCCGATCTTCACCTCTGTCGCCGAATGCCTGGCAGCCCTGGACAGGAAGCCTGAGTACTGCATCGTCGGGGTTGCCACTGTCGGTGGCGTGCTGCCACCGGCTATCCGCGAGGGATTGCTCGAGGCGGCGCGAGAAGGTCTTACGTTGATCAATGGGCTGCATCAACTGCTGGCCGAGGATTCGGAGTTGGCGCAACTCACCCGGCAGCATGGCGCGCGAATCATCGACCTCCGAAAGCCCCGACCGTTCAGTGAGCTTCGTTTCTGGTCCGGAGAGGTGCTCCGCATACCAGCCGCGAGAATCGCTGTCCTGGGAACCGACTGCGCGCTCGGAAAGCGCACCACCTGCGAGCTTCTGAAGCAAGCCTGCCAGGACCATGGCATCTCGGCCGAGTTGATCTACACCGGTCAGACAGGCTGGTTACAGGGGATTCCCCACGGTTTCATCTTCGATGCCACACCGAACGACTTCGTCTGCGGCGAGCTGGAACGCGCCATCCTCGAATGTCACAAAGAGACCACCCCCGACGTCATCCTCCTGGAGGGACAGAGTGGACTGCGCAACCCGTCGGGTCCCTGTGGATCCGAGTTGATCCTCGCTGGAGGAGCCGAAACAGTCATCCTGCAGCACGCGCCGGGACGCCAGTTCTACGAAGACTTCGCCGAGCTCGGCTGCCGCATACCCCCCTTGAGCGAAGAGATCGAGATGATCCGCCTCATGGGAGCGGAGGTGATCGCCGTGGCTCTGAACCACGAGAATCTGGACCAGGGGCAGTTGAGAAGCGAGCAAGACCGGCTTCGAGCCGAGCTGGCTCTGCCGGTCATCCACCCCCTCTGGGATGGACTGTCCGAGGTGGTGGAAGCCATCCGTCAACGTCTAGCGACGAGGGCCGAGACATGAGAATCCAGAAAGTCCAGACCTGGAGAGAGACCATCGAGCTGACCCGACCCTATGCGATCTCCAGCCGGGCGATGTCGGCCGTAGATCTCTTCCTGGTTCGCATCCTCACCGACAGCGGCCATGAGGGAGTCGGATCGGGCTCACCCGGCGAAGAGGTTACTGGCGAGTCTCCCGAAGCCACTGTAGCCGCACTCGGAGAGATGGAGGGTGGTTTCCTGGTTGGTGAGGATCCGAGACATCTCGGCACCTTGTGTCGCCGACTCGGTCAACACCTCGACGCCACCCCGGCCGCCCACGCCGCCCTGGACATGGCGCTGCACGACCTGTTTTGCAGAATCGTCGATGTCCCCCTGGTGGAGCTGCTCGGGCGATCTCACGACTCGCTGCCCACTTCCATCACCATCGGAATCAAGTCCACCGAGGAGAGCCTGGCCGAGGCCGACGAGTACCTGGCGCGGGGCTTTCGCAGCCTCAAGGTCAAGATCGGTCGATCTCTCAAGGAGGAGATCGAGCTGTTGCATCGTCTACGCGAGCGGGTCGGGCCGGACATCGAGATTCGAGTCGATGCCAACCGGGGCTACGACCTGAAGGAAACAAGCCTTCTATGGCAGCAGCAGGAGACCCTCCGACTCGAACTGATCGAGCAACCGCTGCCGGAGGAATCTCTGACCGAGTTACGGGGGTTGCCGGAAGGCCTGCGCCAACGGGTGGCGGCCGATGAGAGCCTGCACAACGCTGCCGACGCCGCGGAGCTGGCTCATCCACCAGCAGTCTGTGGGATCCTCAACATCAAGCTCATGAAGTGCGGCGGCGTTTCACCGGCTCTGGCCATCGGTCGGGTTGCCGAGGCTACGGGCTCGAAGCTGATGTGGGGCTGTATGGACGAGAGTGTCATCAGCATCGCCGCGGCACTGCACGCGGCCCTGGCCTGTCCCCAGACTCGCTACCTGGACCTGGACGGCAGCTCCGATCTGTCACGCGATCCCGCCCAGGGAGGATTCCTGCTGGAAGCTGGCGAGCTACGCACCCTGGACAAGCCGGGCCTGGGAGCGACCTTGAGCGGGCCCACCAGTATCCTGTGCGGCGAGTTTGTCGACACCTGAGCAGCTTGCAGTTTCTCCACGGCCTCGAAGACAGACCCGTGGCGACAGTCTGACGGACGCTTTCCACAATCTACTCGCGGGGTCGTGAATCATCCAGGCTGAGCCTTCGGACCGCGGGTCGAGATCGCGGCGAAGTGCTCCAGGAAGGCGTCGAACTGCCGCTTCTTGTCGAAGCGTTCCTCCATGATGCGGCGACCCCTGTGCCCCATGCGGCGGCAGGCCTCCGGATCCGCCCAGAGCCGGGCGACGGCATCGGCAAGGCCCGCCACGTCCCCAGGCTCCACCATGGTTCCGGTTTCGCCTTCGAGGACGATCTCGGGCACCCCGGCCAGTCTCGTGGAGACCAGCGGCAGGCTCATGGCGGCCGCCTCGAGGAGAACGTTGGGAAGCCCCTCCTTGTAGCGGCTGGAGAGCACGAGGAGGTCGATCACCTCGAAGACGTAGACCGGCTCGCGCGTGAAGGGAAAGAAGGTGACGTGGTCCTCGAGACCCATCGCCTCGACCTTGCCCTTCAGCATCTCCTCGTCGGGGCCGTCTCCGACCAGCAGGAGGTGCACCTTCGGCAGGCGCTCGCGCATCCGGTCCAGAGAGTCGAGCAGATCCTCCTGTCCCTTGCGGTGCTCGAAAGAGCCGACGTTGCCGAGG
>JAUWSP010000329.1 GCA_030610025.1 Acidobacteriota bacterium
CGAGGCCGAGGACCGCTACATCCTGGGAATCGATGCCAACGGAAGCCACTACTGCATCGCGGTAAGCGCCAACCCCGGCGATATCGACAACTGGAACCTGTACAGTATTCCGACGTTACAGGGCTGCGGCACGTTCTTCGACTATCCCCACATCGGCGTCGGTCCAGACCTCATCGTCATGGGCTCCAATCAGTTCGCTGGAGGCTTCTGCGAGGGCAGGGTCTGGGCCATGAACAAGACAGCCATGTACGCCGGTAACGCCATGAGCTTCGTTACGAAGAGCACCGGCAGTGACGGAACAGGGATGCCTGCCAACTATCACGGTGACGACATCACCTCCGCCGCCGCCGAGGCAACTCCTGCGCAGTGGTTCATGACCGAGGTCTTCGACGGCTGCACCCACAACGTCTGGACCTGGACCGATCCCTTCGGAGCCAACACCCTGACCAAGGGTGCCAATCTCAATCTCTGCGCGGCTTCCGGCGTGACAGCCGGGTTTCCGGTCAGCTGGCCGCAATCGGGAGGCAGCGCGATACAAGCCAACGACTGGCGGGGCCAATCCAGCGAGCTGCGAGACGGGCACATCTACATGACGAACCAGACGATCTCGTGCAACCCTGGAAGCGGAACCGTGGATTGCGTCCGCTGGGCCAAGATCGATCCGGCCGCCAATAGCATCGTGGACGCCGGCGTGCTGGGATCGAACGGTGAGTACCGAACCTTCGCCAATGCCGTCTCGAATTCCTGCGGCGACATGGCGGTCGGCTACTCGAAGGGGAGCAGTTCGACGTTTCCATCGACCTACGTGACAGGCAGGTTGAGTACGGATCCGGCGGGAACACTCCAGGCCGAGACTCTCCTCAAGGCGGGCGAGGGCACCTTCAGCTGTTTCGACGGCTCGGCGTACCGATGGGGTGACTACACGGGCATGACAATCGACCCGGATGGCGCGACCTTCTGGTATCTGGGCCAATACTCGAAGCCCGGAGCCCATGCCAGCTGTGACTGGGGTACCTACATCGGATCCTTCACTTTCGATGGGTGCGCTCCGGCTGAAGCCGTCTTCTCAGACGGATTCGAGTCCGGTAACACTTCGAACTGGAGTGGTTCGGTCGGTGGACCGTAGGAAGTTCGAGGCAGGCGGACTCGACTTGCTGCGAGTCCTGATTGCTTGCTTTTCGTAGTCTGGAGAGGGCCGGGCGGTGCCTACTGCCTGGCCCTTTTTCCATCCTCAGCGACCTTCATGAGCTGAAGGACCTTGGCGACCGCCGGCGCGGCACCCACCATGGAGAGAGGCACTCCCTTGTCGCCGAGAATCCGTTTGGCCTTCAGCAGGGTCTCGAGGGCGGGGACATTGACCAGTGGGCTGCCGCTCAGATCCAACTCGATCCGATCGGCACCTTTCACCGCCAACCGCTGGGCCAATTTGCTGATCTCATCGCCCCCTTCACGGTTGATGTATCCATGGGTGCGGATTCGCGCCGAGGTCCCGTCACGTTTCACCGTCAGCTCCAGGGACACGCTCCAACTCGTGCCGGGGTGATTCGAAGTGGCTCTCTCTCGACCCGATCCCATTTCACCTGCTCCCATATCACCCGGCTGGTAGGAGTGGCGCCCCCCGGAATTCTCCACCGAACGCAGGATCTCCCGACCTCCCGCTCGCTGATCTCCGCCGTTCATGGATCGTCCCCCGTTCTGATACGCGACAGTGGCTTCGACTCGCCGCAGCGCAGATCCGCTGGTCAGATACCAATCATCGGATCTACATGCCTGCATACCCTGTGCCACGCTACGAATGACAGTTGGTTGCTTCGTTGGTCTCGGCTCTCCAAAGCCTCTGGGCTGTTCTTCTTGCCAGTCTGACGCGTTCGCGGCGCCATATCCGCCTTGCGACCCTTCGCGGCAGACCGGTTAGACTCGTCACCCTGAAGCGACTCCAAGCCAGCGTTTTCGAGGACAATCATGAATCGACTACCCTTGATGCTCAGCCTCTTGTTCCTGTTCAACTCGGCCGTGGGTGATGCCGCCGACCCGCTGAAGATCTACATCTCCGCCGACATGGAGGGACTGGCCGGTGCCGTCACCAGCGAGCAGCTCGGCCCCTCCGGTTTCGAATACGGTCAATTCAGGGAGTTCATGACTGCAGAGGTCAACGCCGCCATCGAGGCGGCTCGCGAGGCTGGAGCTACCGAGATCCTGGTCAGCGACTCCCACGGCAATGGCCAGAATCTGCTCCTCGACAAGCTCCCGGCTGATGTCCAGGTGGTTCGTTCGTGGCCACGGCCGCTCGGCATGATGGAGGGTATCGACGAGACCTTCGACGGAGCGATCTTCATCGGCTACCACACCAGCACGACCAATTCGGAAGGTGTACGAGCCCATACCCTGTCGAGTGCCAACCTGACCGCCCTCAAGCTCAACGGCATCGCCATGCCCGAGGCGGGCCTCAACGCCGCGATCGCCGGCCACTTCGGGGTACCGGTCATCATGATCTCCGGCGACAATGCCATTGTGGATGAGGCCCACGGCCTCCTCGGCGATATCGAAGGCGCCGTCGTCAAACAGGCCCTGAGCTTCCACTCGGCGAAGACCCTCGTACCCGAAGCGGCTTGCGACCTGATCCGCCAGAAGGTAGGCGTCGCCATGGAACGCCTCGACGAGTTTGCACCGTACGCTCTAGAGACCCCAGTAGAGCTGGAAGTGAGCTTCAAGCACTACCAGCCGGCCCAGTTGCTCGCCTATCTCTCCATTGTCGAGCAGGTCGATTCTCACACCATCCGTTTTGTCGGCGAGGACATGGTGGAGATCTCCAAGTTCCTCCAGTTCATCCTCGACTATCAGGTACCGCTGGCGCCTTGAGATCGGCAAGCTGAAGCAAGCCCCGGACCGACAGGCTCTTCCCCTTATTCACTTCTATGGCACAGCTCCAAAACGCCTGGCACCGATTACGGGTCCCGAGGTGGGTAGCGACAACCGTACGGGCCACCCTGACTGTCCCAGTATTGGCAACTCTGCTGGTCAGCGCATCCTGCGCCAGATCCAAGGACGAATCGAAGCTCGAGTCGCGTGTCGAGGCGACTTCGCCTCCTGCCACACCTGCGACCTCGGGGCTGCCGACATCTGAGTCGGCAGACTGGGTAAGGCTGTACAAGCCCGAGAGTGCCTTCAACGGCTACACGCTGGCTTTCTACAGGCGGCGCACCCCGATCCTGATGGACATGAATGGTCGAATTCTCCACGCCTGGCCCGAGGCCCGCACGAGGTCCCGGATCCGATTGCTCGAAGATGGCACGCTCCTGGCGCTGACCCTGGATGGCGGGGTCGCGGAGTACAGCTGGGACGGTGACCTCCTCTGGAAGCACAAACCGCAGAAAGGCTTCGCGCACCATGACGTGATCCGTCTCGCCAACGGCAACACGATGCTGATTGTTCGAGCTCGCGGCCTTCCCGCTGACGTGCTCATGGAGATCGATCATGACGGTAGGGTCGTCTGGGAATGGCGCTCCGGAGTGCAACTGGCCCAGCAGATACAGGAGAAGGGCACGGCCGCCGGTGACTCGACACACATCAACTCCGTGCAGGAGATTCCCGACAACGATTGGTTCCGCCTGGGAGATGATCGATTTCGGCCCGGCAACCTGCTGGTGAGTGCCCGCAATCTCGATCTGGTGGTCCTCATCGACCGCCAGACAGGAGCGGTGGTCTGGAGTTTCGACACCGACCTGGATCGACAGCATGAGGCGCTGATGATCGAACTCGGGATGCCCGGGCACGGCAACATCCTCATCTTCAACAACCGGTATCGGAGCTTCCATGGCGACCGGCGGAGCCGGGTGATCGAGGTCGACCCACAAGACTCCTCTGTCGTCTGGCAGTACGAATCGGACGGCTTCTACTCCCCTACCAGCGCCATCGAACAGCCTCTGCCCAACGGCAACGTCCTCATTACCTCGAGTCGAGGCGGCAGGGCCTTCGAAGTTACCCGACAGGGGGAGACGGTCTGGGAATGGACGCCCCCCTATGATCCGCTCCGACCCCAGCGCTACGCCTACGACCACTCCCCACAGCTGGCTTCGCTGAGCTCACCTGCAGAAGAGCTTGTCGAACCGCCAGAGGGCTATCGGCACGTCGATCGCGATGTCTATCGATTCTCCCGACGGGGCTCTCGCCGCAAGCTCATGCTCGACGGCAAGAAGAGAACCGTCCTCGAGAGCAACCATGATTGCCGTATCCTCACCCTGCCGACCGAGGCCACC
>JAUWSP010000556.1 GCA_030610025.1 Acidobacteriota bacterium
AGTACCGGCGACTCAATGCCCGTGGTCCACTCCTGGTCCATTTCCGTGGACCTTGGAAGGGTGCTCCAGAACCCTCAGTAACCCTTTCCGACATGTCTCCGTGGCCAGAAGAGGTGTCTCGGAGTCAGACGAGCGGTCCGCGAATACTGAAATAGCTTCCACAAGCATCGCGGCCCGGGGGAAGGCAGCGGAAAGGAAGTTGATTGCGAACAACCCCTGACCTACCCCTGTGGGTGGTCTTGAGAGAGGACGCCGTCCTGTATCCTCGCACCCACAGGAAGGCAGTTGCAGATGATCGGCGAGACTCTAGGTCACTACAAGATCCTCGGCCTACTTGGTGCGGGCGGGATGGGGGAGGTGTATCGGGCCGAGGATACGACTCTCGACCGTGAGGTGGCACTCAAGGTCTTGCCGGCTGAGTTGTCGTCAGATCCAGACCGGTTGGCGCGGTTCGAGAGAGAGGCCAAGACGCTCGCGGCCCTCGACCACCCAAATATTGTCACGATCCACTCGGTGGAGGAGGCGGAAGGTGTTCGCTTCCTCACCATGCAGCTTGTGGAGGGCAAGCCGCTCTCGGAGTTGATCCCAAGAGACGGAATGCTGCTCGAGCGCATCTTCAACATCGCCATCCCTCTGGCGGATGCCCTGGCGACAGCGCACGAGAAGGGCGTCATCCACCGGGATCTGAAGCCCGCCAACATCATGGTCACCTACGAGGGCCGGGTGAAGGTGCTGGACTTCGGCCTGGCCAAGCTGCGACTGGAGGTGACTCCTAGAGAGGCGACCGCGCTGCCAACAGAACCCCTCACCGAGGAAGGACGCATCGTCGGCACTATGCCGTATATGTCGCCTGAACAGTTAGAGGGTAAGGAGATCGATTCGCGTTCGGACATTTTCTCTCTGGGCGTGATCTTGTACGAGATGGCCGCCGGGGAGCGGCCTTTCCAGGGCGACACCTCGGTGTCCCTGATTTCCTCCATCGTCAAGGACACGCCACGAGCAGTGGACACGATGCGAGAGGAGCTTCCACATCACCTGGGGCGCGTCATCGCTCACTGCCTGGAGAAGAATCCGAAGCGTAGATATCAGACAGCTATCGATGTTCACAACGAGTTGGACGCACTGAAGAAGGAAATCGAGTCCGATGTCGTGGCTCGCACGAGCAGTGCTTCGATTCCCGCCATGGCCCCTCCGAAGCGCTTCGGGCGGCGGCTGGCAACTGCTGGGGTCGTAGTAGCGCTGCTAGCCCTGGTACTGGTGTGGCTTGGCCGGCGGGAGCCACCGGTGAAAGAGGTAGATCAACGCGCCGCCACTGCTGCTGAAGAGCCAATGATCGCGGTTCTTCCGTTCGAGAATCTAGGCCCGCCCGAAGACGAGTACTTCGCCGATGGAATGACCGAGGAGATCACGAGTCGGCTGGCGATGGTCAGCGGTCTCGGCGTCATTTCCCGTACGAGCGCCATGCAGTACAAAGAGAATCGTCCATCCCTGAGACAGATTGGGGAAGAGTTGGGCGTTGAATACGTGCTGGAGGGAACCGTCCGATGGGCGAAAAGCCCGGAAGGTCCGGGCCGAGTGCGGATCACACCCCAGCTCATCCGAGTTGCCGACGACCGCCACCTGTGGGCCGACAACATCGAGCGTGAGCTCGAGGATATCTTCGCCGTTCAGGCTGAGATCGCCCAGCAGGTGATTTCCCAACTCGGGGTCACACTCCTGGCCTCGGACAGGACAGCTCTGGAAGGCCGTCCCACCGACAACCTACCTGCCTATGAAGCGTACCTGCGGGGTCTTGAAGCGCTCGGCAAGGTTGAGCACAAGGAAGCCGTGCGTCTGTTCGAGCTCGCAGTAGAGGGGGATCCGGGATTCATCGACGCCAGGGCCCAGCTGGTGATTGCCAATGCTCGCCTCTACGCCTGGGGGGACATTTCCGAGGACTGGAAGGGTAAGTCCACTGCGGCTCTGGAGAGCGCGCAAGCCCTAGCTCCGGAGAATCTCGAGGTACAACTCGCCACCGCCGTATACGAATACTACGTGATGGAAGATTACGAGGGAGCTCTTACTATCGTCGAAGATCTCGTGCAGAAGCATCCCAACAATACCGAACTGCTCAAGTATGTCGGCTACCTGTCCCGCAGACTGGGCCGCTGGGAAGAGTCGAATACAGCCTTCAAGCAGGCCTTGCGCCTCGACCCACGTGACGGAGGCACGATTGCGTCCCTCGCACACAACAACCGCAACCTGCATCGTTTTGAAAAGGCCGAGGCGCTCTATGACAGGTGCATCGAAATCGCACCCGATAACAGCAATTGCTTCACGAGCAAGGGTTGGAATCAACTGTTCTGGACCGGCGACACCGACGCCGCCCGTCGAATTGCCAAGGAGGGGCCGGATCACTTCTGGAACGATTATCTCTTGATCCGACTGGACTACCTGGATCGAGACTACTCGGCGGTCCTGGCACGGCTGGACGATTTCGGGCAATCGGGGAGCGGGGAGTGGTTCGGGCAGAGAATCAGAGTATCGATTCCATACGCCATGGGTGACATCGAACGAGCAAAAAGAACGGCCCGAGAGCTTCTACCTACATTCGAGCAGCTAATTGACGAGCAGCCGGGAGACTTCGTCGACATGTCAGCTCTGGCCATGCTCTACGCTGTGCTGGGGCAGAAGGAATTGGCTCTCACGACCGGCGAGCGCGCTATCGAGTTGGGGAGGCACGATCTCCATGACACTCAGTTCACGCTACTCATGATGGCCGAGACCTGCTTGATTGTCGGCGAGTACGAAAGAGCGATCG
>JAUWSP010000165.1 GCA_030610025.1 Acidobacteriota bacterium
ATCAGGGCGACCCCTATGCTACGATCATCGGCTCGGTGGCAGTCATGAACGGACCTCGACGAAACGAGTTGATTGGGGAGACTCTGCGACGGTTTGTGCGTCGTGGGTCCAAGGCCCATCTGTCCAAGCTTCTCGGCAAGACGAGGCCTGAGGATGTGGCGCTCCAGTTCCCCCGCCTGACTCCGGCCGAGCAATTCGAGGTTCTGGCGATCCTGATCGAGGAGTACCCGGACAGTGCCGGAGACGTTCTCGTCGAGCTGGAGCCGCAACAGCAGCAGGCGGTTCTCGAGGCCCTGGACAGGCAGAAGATCGCGCGAGTCCTTTCGCACATGTCTGTCGACGATGCAGTCTCATTGGTCGACTCGCTGCCACCCGAGCTCAGGGACATGCTCGTGGAGATCGTCGACCTGCGCGAGCTGGCCGAGCTGCAGACCCATCTGACCTTCGGAGACGATACGGCCGGACGGCTGATGGACACCGCCTATCTGGCGCTCGACGAAGGGATAACTGTCGCCGAAGCGATCGGCGAAGTGCAGCAATCGTCCGATCTGGACAACGTCTTCTATCTGTACGTTGTGGATGGCGAGCACCATCTGGTCGGGGTGACGTCCTTGAGGCAGCTGCTGCTCTCCCGTCCTGAGAGGAAGTTGGGTGAGGTGATGACCCGGTCGGTCATCAAGGTGCATACCGACACCGATCAGGAGGAAGTTGCGCAGCTGGCCACCCGCTACAGCCTGCTGGCGATTCCGGTCACGGATGACTCCAACCATCTTGCCGGGATTGTGACTCTCGACGACATCATCGACGTTGTCGAGGAAGAGGCCAACGAAGACTTCTTCAAGATGGTGGGTACCAGCGATGACGAGTTGGTGTACCAGGATCGTTCCTTCAAGGTGGCTGGTTTCCGCCTTCCGTGGCTCCTGATCAACATGGCTGGCCTGTTGTTGGCTGGTGCGCTGATCGGTTTCTTCGAGGTGACGTGGAAGGAAGCCGCCCTGCTGGTGACCTTCGTGCCTGTCGTGATGGGCATGGGCGGAAACGTTGGCTCTCAGACGTCCACGATCGCAGTTCGGGGTCTCGCCACCGGACGGATCGTGATCGGTGAATCCGTTCGTCGCTTCCTCTGGCAGCAGTTCAAGGTCGGAACTGTGCTGGCGGTTGTTTGTTCCGTGCTGATCGGCGTGGGTGCCATGATCTGGGGAACGAGGCCTGCCTACGGCCTGGTCGTCGGTATTTCCCTGTTTCTCGTCCTGATGCTCGCCTCGGTCAACGGGGCCATGATTCCGATTCTCTTCGAAAAGATGGGTGTGGATCCTGCGGTTGCAGCCGGGCCCCTGGTGACCACTTCGAACGACATCACCGGCATTCTCATCTACTTCGGCCTCGCTTCGATGTTCATCGAGCTTCTGGTGAGATAGAGCGAGAGTCCCCTCGCGAGAACTGTAGCTAACGGGAAAAGAGATGGAGATTCGCAGCGCAGAGGCGCTTCTATTGGATGTTGTGGATCTTCACGACTACGACCGTATCGTGACCTTCTTGACTCGTGAGTGGGGTAAGAAGAGAGGCGTGGCCAAGGGGGCACGCAGGAAACACAGTCGATTTGGGGGCCAGTTGCAGCCCCTTGGCAAAGCCCGCGTCGAATGGATGGAAAAGGACAACCGCGACCTGGTGAGAATCTCGTCAGTCGAGTTGCAGAGTAGCGCGCGCCGTCTTCAGCAGGACCTCGAAGGACTCCTTTTGAGTGCCTATCTGGTCGACCATATTCAGGAGTTCGTGCAAGAGGACGAGCCGAGTGATCTGTTCTTTCGTTTGCTGGACTCCACGGTGCAGGCGGTGATCGATGGGGTGGATCGCGGCCTGGCAACGCGGTACTTCGAGGCCTGGGTTCTCAGGCTGGCAGGTGTCTTTCCCGCCCCGGAGAGTTGCCCTGAATGTGGGCGCGTGTTGGAAGCCTCCGGAGTGGCGCTGGTCGCGAGCGGTGAATCGATGGTTTGCCGGGCCTGCGCGGACAGAGTCGGGATGGCCACGAAGGTGTCGCCGCAGGCGGTGGATTTTCTCCGCCGGATCGATGGAACGAAGTTGGTCAACCTGAACCGCGATTGCCCTACGGTTTCGACACTGGACGAAGTCGAGTCGATCTGCACCAAGGTTCGAAGGAGTTTTCTGCAGCACGAGCTCAAGAGCTATCGAGTCATCCGTGAAACCATCTCGGGGCTGCCTGGGAATCCGGCTCCCCCAACTGAGAATTATTGAGTGGAAGTCCATAACGTGCAGAGTTTTCAAGAGTTGATTCTTCGTCTT
This sequence comes from Acidobacteriota bacterium, assembly GCA_030610025.1. Taxonomy (GTDB): domain Bacteria; phylum Acidobacteriota; class Thermoanaerobaculia; order Multivoradales; family JAHEKO01; genus JAUVRX01. Next base: position 2,302 of record JAUWSP010000165.1, read on the forward strand.
CAGACCTTCTGGGCGGAGCGGGGATGTGTGGTGCAGCAGCCCTACGACCTCGAAGTCGGGGCGGGCACCATGCACCCGGATACCTTCCTGCGGGTCTTGGGACCCGAGCCATGGAACGTAGCCTACGTACAACCCTCCAGGCGCCCAGCCGACGCGCGGTATGGAGAGAACCCGTTCCGGCTTGGCAAGCACTACCAGCTTCAGGTCGTTCTGAAGCCTTCGCCCAAGGACGTGCAAGCGGTCTATATCGATAGTCTGAGGGCGCTGGGTGTCGATCTCGAGGTTCACGACCTTCGTTTCGAGGAGGACAACTGGGAGGCTCCCACCCTCGGTGCCTGGGGAGTCGGTTGGCAGGTCATGCTGGACGGCATGGAGATCACCCAGTTCACCTATTTTCAACAGGCGGGTGGAATCGAGTTGGAGCCCATCAGCGCCGAGATCACTTATGGTCTCGAGCGAATCACCATGTTCCTGGGGCTGTCGCGAAGCGTCTACGACATCGATTGGGTGCCCGGTGGAGTGAGCTACGGCCTTGTACGCCATCAGGACGAAGTGGAGTTCTCGAAGTACTACTTCGAAGTGGCCGACGTGGAGTTTCTGAAAATTCAATTCGATGGACACGAGGCGGAGGCCGGGCGCTGCCTGGAGGCAGGCCTGGTGCTACCCGCCTATGAGTGCACCTTGAAGTGCTCGCACCTCTTCAACGTGATGGACGCGCGGGGAGCGGTGTCGGTCACCGAACGGGTGGCGCTGATCAAGCGGGTGCGTACTCTGGCTGTCGCCTGCGCCCGCGAGTACGTGGTCAGTCGCGAGAAGCTCGGATTTCCACTGCTGCCAGAAGGCGAAGCGTCGCTTCCTGGAGACAAGGGGGAGAGCGATGGCCGGGACTGAGTTTCTCCTCGAAGTCCGGTGTGAAGAGATCCCGGCCCGGATGCTGCAGCCGGCCATTCGGGAAATGGCGACGCGACTGTTCGAAGATCTCATGGCGCTCAATGTCGCACCGGCAGAAATGGAGACAGGCTTCACTCCTCGCCGCCTGATTCTCATGCTCAAGGGGTTGCCCACTCGAGAGAGCGACCGCGACGAAGAGATGATCGGGCCTCCCGTCAGGGCCGCTTTCGATGGTGAGGGCCGCCCCACTCGGGCCGCCGAGGGCTTCGCCCGCAAGTGCGGTGTGGAGATCGACGCTCTGCGGCGTGTCGAGACCGACAAGGGTGAGTATCTTGCGGCGACTCGAAAAGTGGTAGGGAGGCCCGTCTCGGAAGTGCTGGCGCAGCTGATTCCGCGCATCGTCGAGGGGCTCAGTTGGGCCAAGACCATGCGGTGGGGAGTCGGAGAGGGGCCCTGGGTGCGGCCCATTCACGGCGTCGTGGCGCTGTGCGACGGCGAAGTCGTTCCCTGCCGCGTCTTTGATGTGGAAGCGAGCGATGAGACCCTGGGACATCCAGTGCTGTCTCCTCGTCCCTTCGCCATCAGGAGCGTCTCCGACTACCGTAGAAAGATGGCCAGGCGTCAGATCATCATGCGGTTCGAGGATCGTCGCGAGCGACTCCAGGACCAGCTCGGGGAAGCTGCGGAGAGCCTTGGGGGCGAGTTGGTCGCGGATCCGGAGCTCTTGGATCGCCTGACGGCGATCTGCGAGATACCGGGCTCCGTCGTCGGGAGATTCGAGCCCGCCTTCCTGTCACTTCCGCGCGAGGTACTGATCACCAGCCTGCGGGATCATCAGAGTGCCTTCACCCTGGAGTCCGGAGGCATGTTGCTGCCGAATTTCATTACGGTGATGGACCGCCCTGACGACCCCGAGGGTCGAGTGCAGGCGGGCAATGAGTGGGTCGTGGCGGCGCGCCTCGAAGATGCACGATTCTTCTTCAACGAAGACCGCAAGACGAGTCTCGAGCAGCGCCGGGAGACGTTGGACCACCTGACGTTTCATGCCAAGCTCGGCAGCTACGCCGACAAGACCGATCGAATCGCGGAGCTGGCGAAAGAGATCTGCGAGTCGATGGGCTGGCGCGAGGAGGTTGAAGAGGCGGTCGCGGCGTCGAATCTGCTGAAAGTGGATCTGACCTCGGAGATGGTCAAGGAGTTCACCTCCCTACAGGGCATCGTCGGAGGTCTGTACGCGGAGCGAGAGGAGTACCCGGTTGCAGTGTGGCAGGCGATCTACGATCAGTATCTGCCGGCCTCCACCGACGACACGATACCGCGGGGTCGAGTCGGTCAGGCGACGGCTCTCGCGGACCGCATCGACACTCTCGTGGGGATGTTCGGGCTGGGTCTGATTCCGAGCGGCAGTCGTGACCCATTCGGGTTGCGCAGAGCAGGGCAGGGAGTGGTTCGGATCGTCCTCGAGGGCGACCTGCCCCTGGACCTGGATTTAATTGCGGCCAAGAGCGTTCTACTGTTCGGCGATCTCCTGGAGCGAAGCGGCCAGGAGGTCCTGTCGGATCTTCGCCTCTTTCTGCAGGATCGGGTGCGCCACCTCCTGAGTCTCAGGGGCTATGCCTACGACACGATCGAGGCGGCACTTGCCGCTGGCAGCTCCAATCTGCCTGACCTTCTTGCTAGAGTCGATGCGGTTCACAGAGTCCGAGAGGAGCCGGAGTTTCTCTCAGTGGTGCTGGCTGCCAAGCGGATCTCGAACATCCTTCGAGAGGCATCGGATGAAGACTTCGAGGAGGCTCGGCTGAAAGAGCCAGCCGAGCAGGATCTCCACAAGAAGGCGGAAGCTCTACGCAACGATATCGATCGGGCAGAGACTCGCGGAGACTACGAACAGTGCCTTCGGGACATCGCCAAGCTCTCAGAGCCGCTGGATCGATTCTTCGTCGAAGTTCTGGTCATGGATGAGAATCGTCAGCTGAGGAATAACCGTATTGCTCTTCTACAAGCGATCCAGCGAATGGTCTCGCGAACGGCGCGCCTGACCGAGGTCGTGGTGGACAAGGCCGAGCATCGCGATCGTGGAGAGTCCACGTCACCCAGTTAGGGTCGCAAGAAGGGCCCACAAACCCGTCAATTGAAGCGAGAGGGAAATCATGAGTGAGAAGTGGATCTATTTCTTTGGCAATGGCAGTGCCGAAGGCAGTGGTGATCAAAAGGAGCTACTGGGTGGGAAGGGTGCCGGCCTGGCCGAGATGAGCCGCCTCGGGATTCCAGTCCCGCCCGGTTTCACGCTGACGACCGAGGCGTGCATCGACTACCACGCCAACGACAAGAACTACCCCGACGGCCTGGAGTCGCAGTTCGAGGAGCACCTGCACCGTCTGGAGGAGGTCCAGGGTAGAAGATTCGGCGATCCACAGAATCCTCTTCTACTTTCCGTTCGATCCGGTGGACCCGTATCGATGCCTGGCATGATGGACACGGTCTTGAATCTGGGGTTGAATCGCGAGATCGTCGAGGCGCAGATCGCTGCGGGCGTCGACCCGCGGTTCATTCTGGACTGCTACCGACGGCTGTTGACGATGTATGGCGACGTGGTCCTCGGGGTCCCGCACGCCCGTTTCGAGGCAGTCCTGGAAGAGGTGCGCCAGACGGAAGGGGTCGAAACAGACTACGAGATCTCGACGGCCGGCCTGGAGCGGATCGTGGAGGCCTTCGAGGAGATCATCGAGCGCCACGGCAAGCCCTTCCCGCAGGAGCCGATGGATCAGCTCTGGGGCGGCGTACGAGCGGTGTTCGACAGCTGGAATGTCCAACGGGCGCGCGACTACCGGCGTCTTCACGGTCTGTCCGAAGACTCGGGCACGGGTGTCAACGTGCAGACGATGGTGTTCGGCAATCGCGGAACCGACTGTGCAACCGGTGTGGCTTTCACGCGAGACCCGGCGACCGGAGAGAAGAGAATCTATGGCGAGTACCTGGTCAACGCCCAGGGTGAGGACGTCGTGGCCGGCATCCGAACTCCCCATGCCATCGCGCCACGTGACGGCTCGAGCGGTCTTGGCGACGATTTTCCGGCCGCCTTCGAGACCTTGGAGCAGGTCTGCGCCACGTTGGAGGACCACCGGCGAGACATGCAAGACGTGGAATTCACGATCGAGCACAGCAAGCTGTACATGCTTCAGACGCGGGACGGCAAGCGTACTGGCGCAGCAGCGGTTCGAGTCGCCGTGGAGCTGGATGAGGAAGGCCGGA
>JAUWSP010000243.1 GCA_030610025.1 Acidobacteriota bacterium
AGGAAACCGGTAGAACGGGGATGCGAGGTAGGGCCACATCCTCGGGTCGCAGGCGTCGGGCTCCTGGCTTGGAGGCCCAGCCTGGCGAAAGGGGATCGCCCCCAAAGGGAAGAAAGTTGATGGAGCGACGCATGATACTGCATGGCAGCCGCCAGTTGCCGTCGGGATAGACGTCCCCGAATGGGTATCCGTCCTCGGCGGGATCGGTATAGAGCACGACTCCCGCTGCACCGAAGCGTTGAGCGTTGTGCACTTTGCGGCCTTCTCCCGTGCTGAAATTCCGCAGGAGGAGGATCTTGCCTTCGAGCTCGATTCCCAGATCGACAAGCCGTTGGAGGTCCGTCTCAGAGCCGAAGTGACCGTAGACCACCTGGCCCGTGGCCTCGCCAGAGGGTGAATAGCCGCTCCAGCCCGGGTGGAGGTCCGTTACCTCGGTATAGGGGTCTGCATCGATGCGATCTTCCGTAGTCGCTATCGATTCGAGGACCGGCTCGACCAACTCCAGGGATACGGAGATTGGAGCTGGCAGATAGGCATCGTACTGGACCGTTTCGGTTGGAATTCCGAAGGACTCGAGTTGCTCTTGTAGATACTCCACCGTAAGTCGAGTCCCTTCCGATCCAGGAAGGTGTGGGCGACTGGACAGCCACTTCAGGTGCTCCCGAATCCGCTCGGTCGAGATCGAGGATTGAAGTCGCTGCTCGATTTCGACCTGGCGACTCGATGAGCTGGGCGAGAATCCGGCGAGAGGGCTCGCTTCCTGCGCATTCAGCTGCTCGAGGCCACACAGGCTCAGGGTGAGCGGTGCCGCGAGGATCGTGACGAGGCTGAGGAGCACCCCGGCTGGTCGCCGTTGTGCAGCCACAGCCCGTTCTCGGGCTATTTTGCGGCCTCTCATTCGGCTGGCACCTGGGTTTGGGGCACCAGGGTCTGGGCCTGTCGCATGAGCTCGGCTACCGTCTCGAACCGTTCGGTCAGCAGTTGAAGCTGTTGGGAAGCCAACTCCCAATCCTGCTCCTCGACTGCTTCTCGCACGCCAGGCAGCGACATCGCGGCATAGGTGTAGCGCGGAGCGTAGAGGAGGTGCTTGAACCAGGGCCGTCCTGGAATCCCCTCCGGGTGTAGAAACTGGCGTTCGACAAGCAGCAGGATCTGATTGAGATCAGCAAAGCGCCCTGGTGCTGGAGGTTGGTTGCTATCGAGCGCCCGACTGACGAGATCCTGCAATCGATCCGCCTCCTGACGCCATGCCTCTGCGGCGTCTCTGGCCGCCGTCAGGTCGAGCTTCTGCTCGACGTCGGGAATGTCCGTCAAGGAGTCGAGGAAAGCCGCCACCGTTTTCGCATAGGCCGAGTAGTCGAAAGGATAGACCTCGGCATTGGCGAGTCGCAAAGCCAGCCGTCCCCAAACCTCGACCATGGCGGTCATGTACCGAAACCCCGGATCTCCGAAGTGGGTCATCCAGTAGAAATTGTCGTATTGCGAGTGGTAGACGCCGTAGGGCCCGTCGAAGGAAAGGTTGGCGATCGGGATGCCCAAGAAGTTGAGAAAGACGGTGTAGTCCGAGCCGCTTCCCAGGTCGTTGTCGACCAGCTCCGCAGACCCTGATCCGCTCGAGTCGGCTTCTCTGCGCCGTTGCCAGGTCTCGAAGAGGTCCCGCCTCGTGTTCGGGTCGATTACATCTCGTGCCACCGACTCGATGAGGGGATTGAGACTGGCTACGGCGCTGGCCGCCAGATCGGGTCCACTGGTGGAGCTGTCGACGTTGAGATAGGCGATTGCGTTCTTGCCAAGCTCGCCGGCGAAGTGCTCCCCCCATTCGGTGGAACCGGTGAGGTGCCACTCCTCCGCATCCCAGCTCGCCAGAACCAGGGTTCGGCGAGGGCGGTGACCCGACCGGGCCAGATTCCCGAGTACTCGAGCCGCCTCCAGGAGGGTGGCGGAGCCGCTACTCGGATCGACGGCACCGTAGACCCAGGCGTCACGATGATTTCCAAGAATCACCAACTTTTCCGGGTCCTCGGAGCCGCGAATACTGCCGGTCACCACCTGAATGGGCCGGCGACCCTCATCCATATCGACCTTGACTCGAACCTTGGTAGGACCGGCTCCCACGTGGTAGGTGAACGGCAGACCGCCCTGCCAGGAATAAGGGGCTACCGGGCCTCCGAGGCTCTCCAGGATCGGCTTCGCATCACGCCAGGACATGGGCACGGCAATGATGTTCGGAATCGAGGTTGCCTCAGACTCTTCAATCCTCTTCTCGCCTTCTATCGAAGGCCACCCTGGGGTAAGGGGATCGCCGGGAACGATGAAGTCGTAGGTGATGGCACCTCGCTGAATGTGACTCTCGGGTCCCCAGGGTCCGTTGGGAAAGACCTCCCCCTTCCTGTACCCATCTTCGGCCGGGTCGGAGTAGATGATGAGAGCCTTGACTCCGCGCCTCTGCGCTTCCCATGCCTTGAAGCCTCGATAGCTGTAGGGCATCGAATAGCGGACGATGGCAATCTTGCCCTCGGGGTCGATGCCCTGACTCTCGAGCCAGTCGTAGTCGGCAGGATTGCCGCTGTTGGCGTAGATGACCTCGCTCGTGACGTCTCCAGAGGCCGACATACCCAGATAGGTCGGTCCGACATCGCTGGACCAGGAATCCTTGTCGACCTCGTAGCCGTCTTCGCGCAACGAAGCCTCATATTCGAAGGGCTCCAGCATCGAGACCTTCACTTCGCGAGGAAAGGGGAGGAGGACTTCGTACTCCAGGAGTTGGACATCCTCCAGTCCGTATTCGAGAAAGCGATCACGGGTGTACTCTGCCAGACGCCGGTTTCGCTCCGAGCCCGCCGGGTGAGGCTCCTCGGTGAGGTAGCGGAAATGTCGGCCTGTGCTCTTGGCATCGAGCAGGTCGAAGAGCGCGTCCTCTGTTTCTAGCTGGGTCGAGGCCGCGTCGGGCGAGAATCCCGGGACGTCGTTGTCGGGGCCGAGGGCAGACTCCAACCGATTCACGGGACTTCCCACCAAGATCGAGGCGAGGAGAATCACCGCTGTGAACCGGCTCATTCGGCGGCCTTCTCAGTCTGTCGTTTCTCTCCCTTCAGATACTCGCCGAACCAGGCGATATAGCGCTCGTACAGATCCTTGATGTGAGATGGCGTGCCGATGCCGTGATACTCACCTGGATAGACCACCAGCTCGGTAGGCACTCCCAGTTTCTTGAGGGCCAGGTAGAGCTGCTCTGAATTGATGATGGGCACGTTCCAGTCCTTCTCGCCGCCCAGAATCAAGGTCGGGGTGACGACGTTCTCCACCCGGTTGTACGGGGAGAGTTTGTCGTAAAGGGCACGGCTTTCGGGCTCCCAGGGCAGGCCGAGCTCGTTCTCCCACCATCGCTGGTACTGATCGTGACCGTAGTTGACCACGTAGAGCGTCGCACTGGCGCCCGTTGCAGCAGCCTTGAAACGGTCGGTTTTGGTAATGACATGGTTGGTCAGCATGCCGCCGTAGGACCAGCCCGACACCGCCAGACGGTCAGGATCGGTCCATCCACGTTCGATTGCATCGTCTACCGCGGCCATCACGTCCTCGTAGTCCGGCTCGCCCCAGGCCTGCCAGATTCCCAGGCAGAACTCCTGGCCGTAGCCAGTGGAGCCTCTGGGATTGGGCATCAAGACGAGATAGCCGTTGGCGGCAAACAGCTGTTGCTCGAAATAGAAGCTGAAGTCGTACTGGGCCTGGGGCCCACCGTGAAGCCGCAGGACAGTGGGGTAGTGGGTTCCCTTCTCGAAGCCTGGCGGTTTGATGACCAGGCTCTCGATCTCGGTTCCATCCTTGCTCTTGAATCGGATCTTCTCGACTTCGCCGAGCTGAATGCCGGCCAGGAGCTCGGTGTTGGTCTGGGAGCGCTGCTCCAGCTCGCCGTTCTGGAAGAGAAAAACCTCGTTGGGAAGCTGCGGCTCGCTCACGAGTACTGCGATGGCTCCCTCGGCTCCGAAGTCGAATCCGCCGACTGCCCTCGGGCCTTGAATCAGGCGTTCAATTGGGCCGCCGTTCGCCGACACTCGAGCGAGATTCTGCTCGCCGCTGTCCTCGAGGAGAAAGTAGATCGTGTCCTCATGTGGGGAGAACCGGGGACGATAGACCATCCGGTCCAGCTCCTCGGTCAGCAACTCGAATCCACTGCCACCCGACGATGACACTGCCAGATGGGCCGTGCCATAGAGGGCTCGCGCTGCTGTTTCTATGTTCGAGGTATGGGCGATCAGCTTGCCGTCGGGACTCCAGCTGGGAGAGGCATCGGGTCCAGGGTTCGTGGTCACCTGGGTCAGGCTGGCCCCCTTGTCGGTATTGTTCGCGGAAACCACCCAGATATCGGTGTTGTAGTTGGCGTCTGGATTCTCTGTCCGGTTGCTGGTGAAGGCCATCCGGGCGCCATCAGGTGACCAGGCAGGCGCGGAATCATCGAAGTCGCCAGAAGTGATCTGGGTCGTCTCCTTCGTTGCCAGGTCGAAGACGTATAGGTGATCGCGGCGGCTGTCGAGGTAGCCGACGTAGTCCATTTTGAACTGCTGGCGAGTCACGACCCAGGGTGGTGGAGTCTTCTCCTCGTACTCCTCACCTTTCTCGTGGGCTTCCAGTTCCTCGGGCTTGGGATCCTTCAGCACGAGAACCAGCTTCTTGCTGTCGGGGGACCATTCGAAGGAGTTGACACCTTGCGGCGTATCGGTGATCTGCACGCCTTCGCCGCCGTGGCGGAAGAGAGTCCAGACCTGGGTCTTGCCCTCGTCTCGGGCCGAGAGAAAGGCCAGGTGTTGTCCATCGGGGCTCCAGCGCGGGCTGGAGGACGACACCTTCTCCCCGGTCAAGGGTCTGGCCTCGCCTCCGGCGCTGGACACCATCCAGATCCGGGTGTTGGACTTATCCTCTTCCAGGTCGTAGGTGGTCACGGTGTAGGCGATCCAACTGCCGTCCGGCGATAGCTGGGGATCGGCTACGCGGCCAATGCGGAAATAGTCGTCGACCTCGAGTGGCCTGGGGTCGCTGCCCGCCTCGGCAGCATTCTCCTCGGCTATCACGGCCGGTGCACCGCTCAGAAGCAGCAGAAAAACGGCCGACAGAACGAGCTTGCTTGTGACCTTCATCTGGATTCCCCCCTCGTGAATGCCCACTTCGATGGCTCGAGATGGGCGAGAACTACAGAGCTTCAAACTTCCAGCACGATCTTGC
>JAUWSP010000082.1 GCA_030610025.1 Acidobacteriota bacterium
ACTGGCAAGCCATCGGGGCCCGAGTCGAGCTCGAAACTGGAGGCATCACCCAGAGCCGGCAGGTCATGCCCACCCGCAGCTACCTCTCGCAATCCGAGCTGACCCTGACTTTCGGCCTTGGACAATCTGCAGATGTCGAGAGCCTGACCATCTTCTGGCCCGATGGAACCGTTCATCGGGTACCCGAGATCACCCTCGACACCCAGATGACGATCGAGAAACCTTGAGCCGGATTGAAAGAGCCACGAACTCAAGGGCTCGGCCGCCACAGGGCCTTTGCAGCCCCCTCCAAAGGGCTGGCACTGAGCCCCGGCTGGCGGTATCCTTACTGGTGACCGCAGGGGTAAGCTGCTAGTGTCACAATCTCGCATTTTGCCGAAACCGAGCGCGATCCCACTTCAGTTCCAACACCAAAGCGCCTCTATCATTACTGGCTGCAAGGAGCACTTTCATGCCTGATCGATTCCCCCAAGAAGTCGTCCTCCGCGACGGCAGGCGAGTCCTGATTCGCACTTTCAATGAGAACGACGCCGACCAGCTCTTCGAGTTCTTCCAGCAGCTGCCCGTCGAGGTGCGTCGGACTGCATGGGACAACATCGAGGATCGGAGCCTGATCGAGAGTTGGGGTCACAATATCGACTATTCCAAGGTCTTCCCATTGATCGCGGCCAACGGTCACAGCATCGTGGCCGATGCGACCCTCCATCGCCACGAGCGCGGACCATTGCGCCTGGTCGGACGCATCAAATGGCTCATCGATCCAGCCTATCGAGGCCAGGGGCTGGGAAGCACGATGGTCAACAACCTCATCTCCATCGCTCGCGAGCATGGGCTACGACATCTCTCCTGCATGCCCATTGCCGAGCTCGAGCAGGAAGCCATTCGGACCCTGGTAGACCTCGGCTTTCAGCAGTTCCCGGTTCCTGCCTACGGTACCGACCCGGACGGCAACCAGTACGACATGGTCAAGCTGGTTCTAAAGCTCTAGCCCCCACAAAAGAAAAAGCCCGAGCGAGACCGGCAATACCGGCTCCCGTTCGAGCTGATCGGCCAAGCCTCACGAGGGAGGTCCCCCCCGTGGGGCAGATTGCGAACTCAGGCCTTCTTGGCTGCAGTCTTCGTTGTCTTGGTGGTGCTGGCTCGCGCCGCTGTCTTCTTGGCGGGCTGCGCCAGAGTCAGGCGATCCACCTGCTCCGTCAACTGCTCGACTCGCAAAGTGAGATCCTGGACCTGAGCCGAAGAAGGAACGCCCATCTTCTGCAGCACACCCGAGACCTGCCGATCCAGCTTGTCGGCCAGCTCGTCAGTGCCCGACTCCAGCTCGGCCTTCGTCTTGGTCAAGCGCTTGCGGCCCTTCTCCTCGACCCCACGGCCCTTCTTGATCAGTTGATCGAAGATCTCCGAGCTCTCCTCTTCAACCACCGAGAGGGTGCCGAGGCTTGCCAGCCAGACCTTGCGAGTGGAATCGACGAGTCCGTCCTGCAGTTTCTTGTACCCGGTTGTCACCTGTTCTGTATTCATCTCTGAAACTCCTCCTGCAATGGGCCCTGATCTGCGAAGCCCTGTTTGCTTGTCTGTGGATAGTGCCGCCGCTCACACTCGGCGCGCCTTCAATGCGAGAGCATTATGACGCAGTGCGGCAAATATGTCAAGATTATTCTGCGGTGCGGCAAGAATGTCCCGGAGACCTCGCTGGCAGGTCCGCTCCAGAACCGCCGTCCACCAGAAATTCGACGCGTCGGGTTTCAGTCGTCGGAGTCAATGGAGCCACTACCCAGAAGCGTGTCCAGACCGCCCCTGACCAGGTCTCCAGCGGTAGCTGCAAGGGTCTGCGTGGTACCTTTCAGGACCTCGCTGGAGGGAATCGACGCTACGCCTTCCACGACTCCCCTACGGACCCGCTCCTGGAGTGCGGTTCCGAGTTCCTCCTGCAGCTCATTCAATCGGATCTCGAGGCGGCGCTTGAGGTGCCTTTCGACGAGCCAGTAGGCCAGGGCCAGCGTCAGAACACTCGACAGCAGGGCGGTCAGCAGGATTGACGCTAGCTGAAGAAGCATGGCACGCGGAACCTCGAAGGCGCTGGCAGATCCCATCGGAATCGAGGGTCTCACCAGGGGTACTTTCGCCGGTGGCTCTAGGCTAACATCCAACCGGAGAGATTTCGAATGCCGCAACCTGACGAGACCCCGTTACTATAGGAGTCTCGAGAGAGCCCAGAAAGGAGCAATCGATGAGCAATACCTTCAAAATGGTGACGGTCGTTGGTACCTCGCCGGAGTCCTATGAAGCTGCGATCGCCAGCGCCCTGTCCGATGCCTCCGCAACCGTTCGCAACCTCTCCTGGTTCGAGGTTCAGGAACAACGTGGCCGCATCGTCGATGGTAAGGTGGCCGAATTTCAGATCAAGATTCAGATCGGCTTCCGGGTCGAGGTCCCCTGAATCGACACGGGACCTGCTTTGCTACAGGAGGCACGGTATCCATGAGCTGGCCAGCTTGGGTCTCGAGGATGTTGGTCGTTTTCGCAGGGCTCGGTTTCCTCCCGCTCTCTGCCGGACTCGCCGCTACGGATTCGCCGTTGAGTCGTGAGAGCGATCCGGGGAGGTTTCTGTTCAGGGTCCACTGTCAGAGCTGCCACGGCCCGGAAGGTCAAGGTGACGGAGTCATGCGAGATGTGCTGACGGTAGCGCCCTCAGACCTGACGACCATCTCGAAACGCAACGATGGCAGCTTTCCCACTCATCTGATGTTCGAGACCATCGACGGACGACGCGAACATCCAGCCCATGGCGCTCGAGAGATGCCGGTATGGGGGATCACGTTCCAGACTCTCGATCTAGACACCAACCAGGAACCCGAAGTCGAGCGCCGGATTCGTGACCTCGTGCACTATCTCGAATCGATCCAAGCCCCCCATGAGGACTAGGCGTCTACCTGACTGTCCCCGCACACCCAACTGCGTCAGCAGTCAGGCTAGCGATCCTCGCCAGCATGTTCCACCCCTGGAGCTCACCGGCCCCACCGAGGGGGCCATGAACAGAGTTTCGAAGATCGTCCTGTCGCTGCCCGGGGCTCGGCTCGTGAGCGCCACAGACACCTATCTACACGCGCGGGTCAGCACCCGGTGGCTTCGCTTCGTCGACGACCTGGAGCTCCTGCTGGACCCCGATGCCGGCCTCATCCACGTTCGCTCGGCATCCCGTGTCGGCCGCTGGGATCTGGGAGCCAACCGCCGCCGCGTCGAAACGCTGAGACGGAAGCTCGAAGTCTAGCCCGCTGGTCGGAGTTCCTTCAGTCTCTCGGAATGCGGCCACCGGATCCGGGAAGGGGTAGCCCCCCCTGTCCACCGGCCGACGATCCGTCAGAGGGGCTCGGTACGACATCGCTGAAGTCCTCGCCGGGGTTGATGAACTGGTCCCTTTCGAATCTGTACTGGGTTTCGTACAGCTTCCGGTAGGGACCCTCGGAGGCCAACAGCTCACGGTGCGTGCCTCGCTCTGCGATACGCCCCTCATCCATGACGAGAATTTGATCCGCACTGCGGATGGTGGAGAGCCGATGGGCAATGACGAAGGTGGTCCTGCCCTGCTTCAGAGTTTCGAGCCCCTCCTGGATCAAGGCCTCGTTCTCGCTATCCAGGCTCGAAGTGGCTTCGTCCAAGATGAGGATACGCGGGTTGGCGAGGATCGCCCGAGCAATGGCGACTCGTTGCCGCTGGCCGCCCGACAGCTTGATCCCGCGCTCTCCAATCACCGTGTCGTAGCCAGCCTCGAAACCTTCGATGAACTCGTCGCAGCGGGCCAGGCGTCCGGCCTCCTCGAGGCTCTCGAGTGACGCTCCGGGGCGACCATAGGCGATGTTCTCGCCAATGGTCCCATCGAACAGGAACTCGTCCTGGAGAACGACTGCCAGCTGCGATCGGTAATCATGCAGGGAGACCTTCCGCAGGTCGAATCCGTCGACGGTGACGCGTCCCTGTTGTGGTGCGCGAAAGGCCATCACCAGACTGATGATCGTGCTCTTGCCGGCGCCACTCGATCCCACAAGAGCCGTCGTGGTTCCGGCCCGCGCTTCGAAGCTGACATCGATCAACACCGGCACTCCCGGCTTGTACCCGAAGCTCACGTCTTCGAACGCGATATCGCCACGTATCTCGTCGAGCTCCTGGCGCCCACCGAGAGTCTCTTCTTCTGATTTCTCGACAAACACCTCTCGAATGCGGTCGAGGCCGGCAAACGCTTCGGTGATCTGAGTACCGATATTGCTCATCTGCACCAGGGGAGTCACCAGCATGCCGGTGAAGATGACGAACATGAAGATGTCCCCGACAGTCATGCGGCCGGCCAGAACCTCATGCGCGCCTGCGATGCTCATGGTGATCCCCACCAACCCGAACAGCAGGCTCGACAGACTGCTGATCGCCGAGACTCCGACCATCGACCGAACGATATTTCGCAGCAGCTTGTGGGCGACGTGGGCGAACGCGCGCTCTTCCCTCTTCTCCGCCGTATACGCCTTGACAACCCGAACTCCGTTGATGGACTCGGTCAGGCGCCCGGAGAGATCGGCCATGAGCTTGCCCCGCTCACGAAAGATGGGACGTAGCCGACTGAATCCGACAACCAGCAAGATCCCGAAGATCACGATCAGGACCATGGTCAAGAGGGTCAGTCTCCAGTTCAACCAGAACAGCACCCCCAAGGCGATCGTCGCAGTGATCATGCCCCCTAGCAGCTGGACGAAGCCGGTGCCCACCAGATTGCGGATACCCTGGGCATCGTTGATGACTCGGGAGATCAACTCACCGGTCTTGTTGTCCTCGAAGTAGGTCACGGGAAGACGACCCATGTGGGCCTGTACCTGGCGTCGAAGATCGGTGATCGCCCGTTGTCCAGTCACACCGAGGATGACGGTCAAAGCGAAGCCGGTGCCAGCCTGGACGAGATAGGCCAGACCACCAGCCAGCGCGATCCACACCAACAGGTCGCTGCGCTGGTTGCCGATCACTTCGTCAATGAGGACCTTGGTGCTGGCAGGTAGGACCATTCCAGCCAGGCGGCTGATCAACAGCAGTCCGAAGCCCAGTGCCAGGCGCCCGCGCCGCGCCCACAGGAGGTCTTTGGACTCCTCCCAGACCACGGTCCAGGAGAGCTTGGATTGCTGTTCTTTGTCTTCAGGCATGAGGCCATACCCTATCGCACCACCCTGGACGCTCCTTGCACCCTGTCCCAGGGCGAGCTTCCCCAACCCGGGCCCGTCTCGAGATTCACTTTCAGGGCTGGAATTCGAAGGACGATTCGAGCTTGGCGGCGAAACGGTCACGGATCCAGGCACTGTCCCACCACTCGACCGGATTGACAGGCTGACCACCTACCAGGAGAGTGAAATGGAGGTGGTCGCCTCCAGCCCGGCCAGTCTCTCCCGAGCGACCGATCACCTGGCCGCGCTCCACCGTCTGACCCTCCTCGACCGCGATCGACGAAAGGTGGCCATAGAGACTCATCAATCCGTAGCCATGATCGATGACCACGGCATTGCCGTAGATGCTGAAGTACCTGGCCAAGGCCACCTGCCCGCTATTCGACGCCTGGATGTCGGCATGCCGAACCGATGCCAGATCGAAGCCGAGATGATCTTGCTGGTCGACCTCACGGCCCTGGTAGAGGTAGGTGCGACGATCGGCGAACGAGGACATCACCTGGGCGTTCGACATCGGGAGAAAGGGCCGATCCCACAGAAAGTCCTGGCGGGAGGCTGCGGCCAGCTCCACGAGTCGAACCGCGCTGCGCCTTCGGAGCTCACGATTGATCCAGAGATAGTTGTCGAGGAGGTTGCCTTGATCTTCGGCCCCAGGAGTGTTCCCCATGATGAGCGGTACGACCCGCTCCATGAACCGGTCGCTGACCTCGATGGTGTCTCGCTTGAAGGGCTTGGGGAAGTACTGGTCTACGAAGCTCACCGTTCCGGTGTTGCCCACATCGTCGGTCGCCTCCAGAACCAGCTGGTTGGGATCCTCGAGATCGAACGGCACCGCGAAGAAAGCGAATCGAGCTCCTTCCCCGCCGCCTGCTGGCGGAAAACCGGGGAACCACCAGTCGCCTACCCTGACTCCATCCTCGATGGCTGATTCACCCACCGTGTAGACGACGACTCCAGCGCCGCCCTGAGCCACATAGTGCTGCCGCGAGCGAAGCATGATGGCGGGTGGCGTGAGACGCACTGGTAGGACCAGTTCACTGATCTGGGCGTCTGGATGGCGCAGCCAGGTGCTGGCCGGCCAGGCGCTGGCCCGAATCACGGCTTCACCGGTCTCGAGGCGCTCGATGGTCTCGCTGCCGACTTCGACCTCGATCGACTCGTGCTCGGTTGCTGGGCCCCAGAACTTCCAGGCCGCTCTGGGCTCGTACTCGTGCTCTGCCAGGACTTCGGCCCGATCTCCCTGCACGAACTCGACCTTGACCTTGGCCAGGCCGCGGCTCGGCTCTGTCATCTGCACGGTAATCGGGGTTCTGCGACCGATGCCTGGCATCTCGGGCTCGATCTGGATCGACGGTCTTGAACCCACCCTGAAGGTCACGAGGGCTGCCACAGCTGCAGCGATCAGTAAGGTCAGCCAAAGCCATCGTTTTCCACGTCCACGGCGGTTTTCCGAGCTCATCACAACTCCTTGAAGAAAAGTCCTCAGACGGCCCTCAGCACTCCTGAGAAACCGATGATCGTTGGCGCAGGATACCCCGCAGGAGGGATCTTAGCCCGGCTAGACGATCCGCTCTCGAATCTTGGCCGAAAGAATGTCCATGCACCACACCGTAGCGGCGATGAGCAGCACCAGGGTTCCGACCTCACCCCATTGGCCCAGATCGACTCTCGGCTTGAGAATGTAGCCGATACCTCCGCCACCCACGAAGCCGATGATCGTCGACATCCGCACGTTGATGTCCCATCGGTAGATGGTGAAGGAGAGAAAGGGCGGTATGACCTGCGGCACAACGCCGAATCGCAGCACCTGAAGGTGGGAGGCCCCGGTGGCCGTTATGGCATCTACCGGTCCGTGGTCGATGTTCTCGATCTGCTCCGAATAGAGCTTCACCAGAGCCGCCACCGAATGAACCCAGAGTGCCAGGACGCCAGCGAAGGGCCCGATCCCGACCCAGGAGATGAAGATGAGCGCCCAGACCAACGGCTCGACGGCGCGGGTGAAATTCATTCCGGCCCGGACCAGGGTGTAGGCGGAACGCAAGAGGAATGTGTCGCGAGTGAGATTGCGAGCCGCCAGGAAAGAGAGGCAGAAGGCTACCGGGATCGCGAAGGCGGTGGCCATGAAGGCGAGGAAGATCGTTTGCACCAGCAGCACGAGGCCCTGATGTAGAACAGTGCTGGAAGGATGCACCAGACCGCGGACGATATCGGTGGCCTTCGAGAACTGGGTCAGAAACGTGACCAGCTGCACTTCCGTGATGAGCCAACCCGTGAACACCGTCAACTGGACCATCAAGGCGATGAACCAGCCCCGCAACGTATGGGTCCAGGGACGATGACCTTCCCGCTCCGGTACCCCGAGCACCAACGCCCGGCCAGGTGAGGTTCCGAGCCAATCCGAGCCGAAGCCCCACAGAAGTGCCAACAAAGCGCCTCCTGCGGCTGCCCAGCCGTAATGCAGCAGATCGAGAATCTCTTCCGGCGTCACCAGGAGGCCGGTCGGGCCCCGGCGGCCCGAAAAGGCCACGACGAGGAACTCCACCATCAGCAGGAAGAGCGTCAGGAGCAGCAGATCGATCAAGAATGCCTGGACCTGCCGCATCCGATGACGCCAGGGTGATCGCTGCTGTCGCTGTAGCTCGGCTGAGATCTCCATACTCTCGCCTCAGTCGACTGCTGAACCTGCCATGACCGCATCTTCCCCGTAGATCTGATGGAAGGTCACCGCGTCGAAGCTCTTGGGCTCCCCCTCGTAGACCAGCTCGCCATCACGCAGGGCCACCACGCGGGTGGCATAACGCTCGATGAGATCGATGTCGTGGAGGGTGCAGAGCACAGTCATCCCCTCTTCGCGGTTCAAGGCCTCGATGTGCCGCATCACCGAGTGGCGCAAGGCCGGATCCAGCGATGCGACAGGTTCGTCCGCCAGCACGAGTCGGGGCTTCTGCATCAGAGCTCTGGCGATCGCGACCCTTTGCTGCTGGCCGCCCGACAGGGCATCGGCTCGGCTATCCCCACGATCTCCCAGGCCGACCCGATCGAGATAGGCCTGAGCTTGTGCCTTCTCCTCCCCGGAGAACCTCAGAAGGAGACTACTCCAAAGCGGGGTGTGCCCCAGCGCTCCGGACAGTACGTTGTTGATCACCGAGTGACGCTTGACGAGATTGAACTGCTGGAAGATCATCGCGACCTCCGCCCGCATCGCACGCAGCCCGGCGCCCTCGACCGCCGTGATCTCATCTCCGAAGATCCAGATCCGGCCTGCCGATGGATCGATCAAGCGGTTGAGGCACCGCAGCAGGGTCGACTTGCCGGATCCCGACAGCCCGATGATGACCAGAAACTCACCTTGACGGACCTCGAGATCGACTCCAGAAAGGGCTCGCACCCCATTCGGAAAGACCTTGGTGAGCCCCTCGACCCGCACGACCTCGGCCGGTCGTGAAGCACCGATATCAACCGGCGCGCCGTTCTGGCTCACGAGTCACCTCCGGTGCGCTCCTGTCGTTTTTCCAATTTTTCTTCCTCGGCAGCCAGCAAGGTATCGGCACTCATTCCGGAAGAGGCCAGCGCCGTTCGAAAACCAT
>JAUWSP010000064.1 GCA_030610025.1 Acidobacteriota bacterium
AATGCTCAGTGCCCTGGCCGTCGGACCACTATCGGGCTTTCGGTGGACCTGGAAGATGGCATGGTTTCTGGGCCCCGTTTCGCTGATCGTGGTCCTGGTGCAGATGAGGCCCGGAGGCAGGCTCCAGCACGTCTGGCGGAGTCTGGTCATTGTGTCGGTACTCCTCTGCGTAGTGGTGAGTGCCAGGGGAATGCAGTTCGATCTTTTCCCCCCTTTTGCCTTTGCGCAGCCAGGAGGAATCGTGACCATAGTCGAAGAGACACGGCAGCTCAAAGAGGCTGTTGGGATGGAGTCCGGCGATCGGATTGCACTCATCGGTTCCTGCCCGACCTACGACAATCCTCTTCCTGCAGCGCTGCTGGGACTGATCGGCAATGCCCCCCTGCTAGTCGACCTGGGGAGTGCACATCTCTACGAGCCGATGGAGCCGGAGCAGGTGGCCGTTACCCACTTCAGCCTGTCGACTCCGTGGCGCAAGCCGGTGCCCCGAGGCAACTATGTGGCCGACCCGGAGGGGATCGAGCGCTCACTCGCCTCGATTGGCACCCGCTGGATGGTGACGATTCGTCCGGAGTTGTTGCAGGGGCCCGATGTCCAGACCTTTACAGGCAACAACGGTCTACCTCTTTTCGTACGAGAGATGCCGCCTCCTGTCGCCCCCTGGCCCTTGGGGATAGGCGATCAGGGGACTGTGCCGGTCGAGTTGCTGAGCAACGGAGACGTCATCACCGTTACCGTAGTCGACGAGCCGCCCGATATGGGTATCGGCCGGGACTTGCGGTGGTCGACCGAGGATGATGGAAGACTACGGGGTCGTGTCCGTCAGCTGTCTCCTGCTTGGATTGTTGGTGAGATGCTGGCTCTGGCCCTGGCGCTGGCTTTGCTGTGGCGATCGCCTCGCGGAATTGACCAGCCGGCCGCACGGGACACTAGAGGAGGAGAATCATGAGGGTCACGATACTGGGAGCAGGGGCCGGCGGAACGGCAGCGGCGTTCGACTGGTCTTCTCATGGGCACGAAGTCAGGCTGTTCGATTTTCGCCAGTTCCCCGACAACATTGGCGCAGTCGCTGAGCAGGGGGGCATACACGCTGAAGGAGAGCTGTCCGGATTTGCCGCCATCGCCCGTGCGAGTCACGATATCGACGAGGTACTGCAAGGTGCCGAGCTCATCTTTGTGGTCGGTCCTGCCTTCAGCACCGTCCCCTTCGGAGAGGCTGTAGCCGGAAAGCTGAGGGAACGACACACGGTCATCGTCAGCCCCGGCTCGTGTGGCGGCGCGCTGGCCTTCAAGCAGGCCGCAGGGTTGAGCCTCGAGGACGATTCGATACGAGTCGCAGAAACGCACACGCTGCACTATGCGGTGCGTCTGACAGAGCCTGGCCGTATTCGAGTTTTCCTCAAACTCAAGGCCGGCAATCTGCTGGCGGCCTTGCCTGGTCGGCATACCGAAGAGGTGCTGCAGCTCATCGCTGACGTCTACTCGACGATGGAGCCCGCGCGTAGTGTCCTCCAGACGAGCCTGCAAAACGCCAATCCTGTCATCCATCCTGCCGTAACGTTGGTCAATGCCGCCCGCATAGAGGGCGCGGATGGAGATTTCCTGTTCTATGAAGAAGGCGTCAGTGATGCCACGGGTCGGCTCATCGAGGCAGTGGATCTGGAAAGGATCGCCATCGGCGCAAAGCTAGGGGTCGAAATACTGAGTGACCCGGAAATGGGCATCCGCCAGGGGTACATGGTCGCCGACAACTACGGTGCCGCCTACCGCGAAGCTCCGGGTTTCCGTGGCATCAGCGCCCAGCCACAGCTCGATCACCGCTATCTGAACGAGGACGTCGGCTATGGCCTGGTCTTCATGTCACGGCTCGGCCGTCAGCTCGGCGTCGAGACGCCGACGATGGACGCCATCATCCAGTTGGCCTCGGTTCTGATGGCCCGTGACTATGCCGGCGAGGCTCCACGCACCCCCGATTCCCTGGGGATTGGCGACCTGTCAGCCGAAGAACTCCGCAGCCTGTGAAGCGGGCTCCTGAGAGCCTGACACGGTATTGGGAACACAGCGAAGTGTCCTCGAGAAGGACTGCAGAGAGACAGCGATGGTCGACCGAGGCGGATGGAAGGCTTCGGGGTCGCGGATCAGTGACCGGCGGACAGCTGAGCTTTCTGCACTGTTTCGTAGATCGGGCCGGCTGGAGTCAGCGAGCTTCTGACCAGGTGAATCTCCGCCAACCGATCCTCCCATGGCACAGAGGTGTCGTAGTGCCTGCCGAGGGCTTCTTCGATTCTTGCTGCCTGGGAACGGCGGGCATTCTTCTTGAATCTTGCAAGAGTGATGTGCGGCGGTTTGGGGCGTATCTTGAGCGAGGAGAGACTCCTACTCAGGTGCGCTACGAGAGCTGCCTGCGCCTCAGATACGTGCTGGATTCCGACGCCGATATCAACACAGATCAACCGGGGTCGGCCGCGGCCCATGAGAATCCGCGGCGGTCCGAGGGAGAACGAGAAGGTCTCGAGCTCCCCCGCGGCCGAAAGGCCAGCTTTGCAGTTCTCGACATCAGCTTCCGGAAGCTCTCCCAGGAAGGCAAGCGTCAGATGATGGGACTGAGGCGGAATCGGGCGCAAGACACCAGGCTCGTCGCTCATCACTCGATCGACGAGGGCCTGATAGGCGAGCCTATTCTCGTGGCTCAGGAACGTGGCGAAGAATAGGCGCATCCTGCATCTCCATGGATCGTCGGAGCTCTCGATTCGGGGCTAACTCTCGTTGTACTCGGCCCAGGTCCTCGGCGATTCGCTGACTCGCATCTTGATCAATGTCGGGAAGACGGGCTTGAACTTCTCATACAGGAATCGAGCAATGTTCTCGGCGGTCGAGGCGTTGGGCAGCACGTCGTTGAGATTCAGGTGATCGAGGTTCTCGTTGATGAAGGTCTTGATCGGCTCGAGCTCGTTGTAGTCTAAGACAAAGCCCCGCTCGTCGAGCTCTTCGCTCTCCAGCACGGCCTCCACGATGTAGTTGTGACCATGCAGGCGGCTGCATGGGTGATCCTCGGGGAGGAGATCCAGCTGGTGGGCCGCCGAGAAGTGAAACTGCTTGCTGATTCGATACACGGCTTCCTCCGGCTACCCCTCTACCAGCTCGAAACGGCCTTGGAAGAAGCGAAGCTTTTCGGGCTCGTAGACGAAGCGCAAGCCACGGATCTCGTCGCGTCGCTCGTAGAGCCGGATGATTCCGTCGGCGACGGCCCGCATGTGGTCGCGGGTGTAGACCCGACGGGGGATGGTCAGCCGTACGAGCTCCAGCGGTGGGCGGTAATTCTCGCCCGTGTTGGGATCGCGGCCCTTGGAGACGTTGCCCCGCTCCATGGCTCGGACACCGGTCTCCACGTAGATCTCAGCTGCCAGACGCTGCGACGGATACTCGTCCTGATCGATATGAGGCAGAAAGCGTTTGGCATCCAGAAAAATCGCGTGGCTTCCCGGGGGCGTGACGATGGGCACGCCGGCATCCAGAAGCATCTTACCGAGAGCTGCGGTCTGCCACACACGCGCCCGGATGTAGCGGTCGTCGAGCATCTCCTCGACTCCCCGGGCGATAGCCGCCAGGTCTCCGGCTGCCAGTCCACCGTCGGTGATGTTGCCCTCATAGATTCGGAGCTTGTCCAGGGACTTCTTGGCCCACTCGGCGTTGTCCCGGTAGGCCAGAAGGCCGCCGATGTTGATCAGGAAGTCCTTCTTGCCGGAGACTGTGCAACCGTCTCCGTAGAGAAGCATCTCGCGGAGGATGTCGCGAATCTTGGTGTTCTTGTAGTGCGGATCCCGCTGTTGGATCATGAAAGCGTTCTCGGCCATCCGGGTGGCGTCGAAGAAGACCGGGATGTGATGGTTGGAGCAATACGCGTAGACCTCCCTCATGTTCTCCATCGAGACCGGCTGTCCGCCCGCCATGTTCACCGAATGCTCGAAGGAGATGTAGGCGATCTTTTCGGCGCCATGCTCGTCGACGAGAGCCTCCAGCTTGGCCATGTCGATGTTCCCTTTCCAGGGAAACTCGTTGTCGGGGTCGTGGGCCTCGTCGACGATGACGTCGGCGAAGACCCCACCCGCCATCTCCTGGTGAAGTTTGGTGGTGGTGAAGTACATGTTTCCAGGCACCAACTGGCCGGGCTCGATCATGACCTCGGAGAGGATCTGTTCAGCGGCACGCCCCTGATGTGTCGGGATGATGTGCTCGTAGCCAGTGGCCTCGCGTAGGACCTCCACCAGATGCAGGTACTCGTCGGAGGTGGTGGGGGTAGCGCGGGCCGCGTCGTAGGCGGCCCACTGGTCGGTGCTCATGGCCGAGGTGCCGGAGTCGGTGAGCAGATCGATGGTGACATCGGCCGAACGCAGGAGAAAGGTGTTGTAGCCGGCCTCTGCGATGGCATTTTGGCGCTCCTCACGGCTGAGCGTCGCGATCCGCTCGATGGTGTGGATGACGAAGGGATAGGTCTCGAACTCGAAGGGCTCGAGATTGGAGTAGACCCACCGATACCTCATCTCGTCCCTCCAGGTCCCCTCCTGAACGGGCTCCAGAGGAGGCACACTGTCTCGTTGCTTGTAGAGACTGATGACGGCATCGGCCACCTGCTCGAGCTGACGTGTCGTCATGGCAAGCCTGGGAATCTGGACCGGCACCTGGGTGTCTCGTCCTACCAGGCCATGGGCCAGGGCTCGGATCCCGGACATCTCGTAGAGGGCGGCCGAGAAGGCGTCCTGCTGGAAGCTGTCCAGGTGAGGGAAGAACTCATCGGCCAGGATGTAGGCGCCGTCACAGCCCCGCTCCACCGGTACCCCAGCTTCGCGCAGGTGGTCGTTGAAGTGCTCGGTCTGCTGCATGACCCATTGCACTTCCTCTTCCAGGCACATCTCCTCGAGGCCGCGGGCGAAGACCTCCATGGTCCTTCCCGCCATGCCGCCGTACGTGTGCAGTCCCTCGAAGACCACCACATCATTCATGAAGTGCTCGTGGTCTTCGGGGTTGTCGGTGGCCAGCAGGCCTCCGGTGGGGCACTTGGGGTCCTGAGCCCCGTCGAGTTGGAAGACGTGGGCGGTCTTGGCGATCTCCTTGACCAGGGCTGCGATGCTGCGAGCGGTCATTCCCTCTTCGTGTTGTTGGATGTACCAGGCGTTCTCGATGACCCGCGAGCCATCCAGGACCAGGCGCTTGCCATACTGATCCGCCAGGGCGCGGACGGCGCGGAGGTTTTCCAGGCTAAAGGGGTGCTGTCCATCACCGAAAGCCTGCAGCCCTACGATGGCGACGCGGCCCCCTTTCAGGAGCTCCTCGAGCCGTTCGAGGTCCACGTTGCCAGTGAAGACCTCGGCCTCGTGGTCCCGGATATCGGGGACCTCCACGTCACGAGGGGTCAGGACGTCGATGCGGGTACGGGCGTTGGAAGGTAGCTGAGAGCCTGCCGGCACCATGGTGGATGTGACCAGCTTGACGCATCCCAGAACGTTATGGGTCGGGCAGATGTAGGTATGTCCCAAGACCTCATGCACCGCTTTCTCCAAGCGCTCGAAGTTCCGTGCCCCGGCATAGGCCTCGTCGCCGACGAGCTGTCCCGAGAGCTGCTCCTGGGTCATGGCGCTCGTACCGAGTGAGCACATGTCGAACGCGACCTGGGAGGGAGTCAGGTTGAAGACGTTGAAATGGGCCTCCGCCAGGTACTTCTTGCGTTCCTCGAGGGTGGGGAAGGAGATCGGTCGGATGGTCTTGATTTTGTGCGGCTCGTGGTCGAGCTTCCTGATCATGAAGTTCTCCTCCTGTGACCGTCACGGGGCTCGGCTGATGCCCGGAGAAAGTGACAATCGTTTCTGAAATGAGAGGCGGCCCAGACTCCGGCCGCTTGAGTGTTTCTGTTGCCCAACGGGAGCATGAGTCCCGTTAGATCGACTCTAGCATGCAGGGGGAGTCGAGGAGGTATGAAATCGTGCCTTCGTATCGCGGCCCGCATCCGCCGAAACGTGGGCCAGCTTGTGTCGTATCCTTGCGAAAGATGAGCCACAGAGACCAGGCCCTCCAGATCTTCGAGGCGGCCCTTGCGGCGGTGGATCCCTTTCAGTCCGTTCGGCGGGTTCTGAGTCGTGACGATGACTCGCTGACCCTCCAGCAGGACGGAACCGCCCTCCGATTCGATCTCGGGGGGATCGACCGCCTCCATGTGGTCGGTTGCGGAAAGGCCGGTGCGCCCATGGCTCGAGCTGTGGAGGAGCTGGTTGGCGACAGAATCTCCTCAGGGCTCGTGGTCGTCAAGTACGGCTACTGCCTGCCCGAAGAGACGCCGCCTGCTCACATTCGGATCGCCGAGGCTGGACACCCAGAGCCCGACGCCGCGGGAATGCGTCACGCGAACGAGGTCGTGGAGATCCTGCAAGGAGCCGCGGAGCGGGATCTGGTCGTAGCGCTGATCTCGGGTGGGGGTTCAGCCCTCTGGCCGCTGCCGACACCGCCCATCACCCTGGAGGAGAAGATCGAGCTGACTCGACAGTTGCTAGCTTCCGGTGCCGACATCCACGAGATCAACGTGCTGCGCAAGCACGTCTCCAGCATCAAGGGGGGCTGGGCGGCCAGAGCGGCCCATCCGGCAGAGGTGATGGTTCTTCTCATCTCGGATGTCATCGGTGACCGACTGGACTCCATCGCTTCGGGGCCCTTCGCTCCGGATACCACCACCTTCGGCGAAGCCCTGGAGATTGTCGAACGGTACGGTCTCGGTACCGACATTCCCGTCTCTATCCAGTACCACCTGTGGAATGGAATGGCGGGCAAGGTTCCCGAGACTCCGAAGCCGGGTGACGCTGCTTTCGAGCGGGTCACGCACTGCATCTGCGCCTCGAATGCCCAGGCCCTGGAAGCGGCGGGGGTCGCGGCGGAGCCCATGGGCTACCAGGTGGAGGTCATCGAGCGGCCGATCGACGGAGATGTGGGCGCAGCTTCCAAGGCCTTTTGTGAACGGCTCCGGCAGATCGCCGAGCAGCGCTCTGAACGGCCGGTCTGCTTGATTGGCGGGGGAGAACCGACAGTAATCCTAGGAAGCTCTCCAGGCAGGGGAGGGCGCAATCAGCAATTTGCCCTGGCCTGCGCCTTCGAGATTCAGAGGAAGAAAGAGCTCACCGTCCTGAGCTGCGGTACCGATGGAACGGATGGACCGACTGATGCGGCCGGAGCCGTAGTCGATGGAAGCACCATCGAGCGATGCATGAGCCTGGGTCTGGATCCCCGAAAGGCGCTCGATGCCCACAATGCCTATCCATTGTTCGAAGAGTCGGGAGACCTGGTGAAGACCGGACCCACCAACTCCAATGTCATGGACATCATGGTCGGAATCGTGGGCTGAGCTTTGTGACTATACTGGCTCTGGAGAGCTGCAGTTTCTTCTCGAGAGGGAGCCCAAGTGACTAGCAAGCCGAGCCGGTACAGTCGTGACGAATTTCTTGCCCGCTCCCTGGACGTCCTGTCCCAAGAGGGAGAGGAGAAGCTCCGAATCGACCGATTGGTCAGCCAGTTGGGCGTTACCAAGGGGAGTTTCTACTGGCACTTCGAGAATAGGGCCGATTTCGTTAGGAGTCTGGCCGACTTCTGGGCGCGCTCCTCGACGCAGGTGGTGATCGACGACATAGAGCTGATGGCGGGTAGTCCGGAGGATCGACTCTTCAGCCTCATGAAGAGGGTCAGTCGCCAGGATCTCGCGGGCCACGACCTGGCCATGCGGACCTGGGCATCTCACGAGCCCGAAGTGGCCCTTTTCGTCAGGAAAGTCGATCGCCTGCGCCTGACCTTCGTGAGGGGGCTGTTCAAGGAGATGGGGTACGAGGGCGGCGAGCTCGAGACCAGGACCCGGATCTTCGTGACCGCCACCAGCCTCCAGCGCGGGATTCTGGTGAGGGAGCCCAAGGACAGGCGCCTGGAGTCCCTGCGGCAGTGGCACGATTTCTTCACGCGCCCGTGAGGGCACGAATCCTGAGGCGGGCGGGCTTGAACCCGCTCGACGTACCCGGTGAAAGGTATAGTGAGACCTTCCAGCGGATGGACCTGTTT
Source organism: Acidobacteriota bacterium (assembly GCA_030610025.1). GTDB lineage: Bacteria > Acidobacteriota > Thermoanaerobaculia > Multivoradales > JAHEKO01 > JAUVRX01. Next base: position 8,086 of record JAUWSP010000064.1, read on the forward strand.
CTCGAGACTGGAGATCACGATGCGAGTCGACTCGATCCGACCCTTTTTCGTCATGCTGTTGGCCGCAACGGCGTTTCTGGCGCCGACCGGAGCCTCACCTGCCGGTGCGGAAACGCTGGCTCTGATCGGTGGAACGGTCATCGACACCGGCGACTGGGGACAGTCGACGGCGGATGTCGAGGATGCTGTTGTACTCGTCGAAGGTGGCAAGATCACGGCGGTTGACCGACGTGATGCGGTTGCGGTTCCGGCTGAAGCGCGGATTGTGAATGTCGCCGGAAAGTTCATCGTACCCGGCCTCGTGGACGGCTTTGCGGCCATCAACAATCAGGCCTACGCCAACGCCTATCTGGCCAGTGGCGTAACCTCGATCATTTCTGTTTCTGGAGGACGGCGCGGGGAGCTCTATCTCGAAGCCGACCCCGGTCCGGAAATCTGTCGCCTCGATTCGGTGGGTGACGAGAGGGCTCCCCTGGAGGAACATCTGGCGACCGTCGATCGGCTTGCGGAAGAGGGTGTGAGGATCCTGCTGCTGATGTACAAGCTGCCGCCAGATCAATTGCAAGCGCTCGCAGAGAGGGCGCGGTCGCACGGCATGGGAACCATCGGCGAGCTGGGGCTTTCCACCTACGAGCAGGGTATCGAGGCTGGCGTAGACGCCTTCGTCCACACGACTCGCTACTCGCTGGGCCTGGCCCCGTCAGAGATGGCGCGCGCCGTGGCCGAGCAGCCGTTCAGCAACGATCTCGGCAGCCCGAAGTGGACCTACTACCAGTGGTTGAGCCGGCTGTCACCCTTCGATGAGCGCCTCGAAAGCTACGCCAGGCTGTTGGCGTCCGGCTCGGTGGCTCTCATCCCGACCTTCGGCCTCTTGTATCTGGATCTGCCATGGGCGCGCAATCCTTGGGACGAGAAGGTGGCCGACCTTCTGGATCCCCGGGACATCAACAGACCGGCGGATCGGAGCACCGGCCGGCATGAAGGCGACATGGCCCATCAGGTGGCCTACTCCGTGCTGGCCCGCAGCGAGATCATGCTCGAGCAGGCCTATCGGCGGGCCGGTGCCAGGTACCTGGCAGGCAGTGGCACCGATGTCTGGGGCACCATGCCCGGGATCTCTCTGCACCAGGAGCTGGAGTCCCTGGGCCTGATTGGAATGAGTCCGCGCGAGGTTTTGGCGGCGGCGACTTCGAACTTCTCCAAGGTCTTTCCGACCTGGGGAGCTGTCGGGGAGGTGCGTCAGGGCCAGAGAGCGGATCTACTCGTCCTGGCCGAAGACCCCAGGGCCGGTGTCGAGCACCTCCGCTCGGTCGAGACAGTGATTCTCGGCGGGGAGGTCATCGAGCTGTCGGAGCTGTTGCAGGACAGAGGCCGAGATGGGGAGATCTTGGAGCGACAAGTCCTTCCCGCACCTGATGTGAGCGGTCTACCAGTGAGCCTGGAAGAGATTGCCTACTCGAGCGATGGGCTGCGGGTGATGGGCTACCTCGCCAAGCCGAGGAGCGACGGTCCCCACCCCTGCATCCTCTTCAACCGAGGTGGGAATCGGGAGTTCGGAGCCTTGACGCCAGAGCGGGCTGCCGGGTTCATCTCCCAGATGTCCAGCTGGGGCTATGTAGTGGCGGCGAGCCAATACCGGGGCAACGCCGGGGGAGAAGGGCGGG
>JAUWSP010000210.1 GCA_030610025.1 Acidobacteriota bacterium
CCAGGCTGTGGCGGATGAGGAGCGGGGCCTTGGCAGCCTGCAAATCGAGCTCGAGGACGATGCCCTGGCGACGCTCGTACAAATGGCCTCCGGGGACGCGCGCCGAGCTCTGAACCTCGTCGAGCTCGTGGCACTCGACGCGACAGCTGACAAGGTTCGACGGATCGATGCCGAAAGAGTGTCCCGCGTTGTTCAGCAGAAGGTTCTCCTGTACGACAAGTCGGGTGAAGAGCACTTCAATCTCATCTCTGCGCTGCACAAATCTCTGAGGGAGAGTGATCCCGATGCGGCTCTTTACTGGCTAGCCCGGATGCTGACCGCTGGCGAAGCGCCTCTGTACATTGCCCGGCGGCTGGTCCGCTGTGCGAGTGAAGATGTGGGGTTGGCCGACCCGATGGCGTTGCCCCAGGCTCTGGCGGCCTGGGATGCTTATCACCGGCTCGGGTCGCCGGAAGGAGAGGTGGCCCTGGCGCAGGCGACCCTCTACCTCTCGATGGCCCCAAAGAGCAATTCGGTCTATGCGGCCTACGGCGAGGTCCGGCGCGTGGTGGAAGACGAGCCGGCAGCACCGGTACCAGCCGCCCTGCGGAACGCCCCAACCGCCCTCATGAAGGAGTTGGGGTACGGAAAAGGCTACGTCTATGCGCACTCCGTCGAAGAGGGAGTCGGCGGGATCGAGTGCCTGCCGGAAAATCTGGCGGGGCGGCGCTTCTACAGACCGCAGGAACGAGGCTTCGAACGCGAGCTGTCGAAGCGACTCGAAGAGTTTCGAGCCCTGAGGTTGCGGGTCAGAGGACCTTCTACTTCCAAATGAACAATGCGATCACGTAGGTGCAATAGCCGACTACGAGGCCGATGGCTTCGGCTCGACTGAGTCTGGAGCCAGTTCCGAAGCACCGCCAGACAACCAGGCTGACCATCATCATGACGGTCAGATCGAGCCAGATCGGCTCGACGATCATCAGCGGCCGAGCCACAGCGGTTGCACCGAGGATGAACAGAATGTTGAAGACATTCGATCCGATGAGGTTGCCGATGACGATGTCACCTTCTTTTCGGGCGGCCGCGACCAGGCTGCTCGCCAACTCCGGCAAGCTCGTCCCGAAGGCCACTATGGTCAGGCCGATGACTCGCTCGCCCACGCCGAGCGCCCTCGCCAACCCCACGGCTCCCAGAATCAGGAAGTGAGCCCCGACGACCAACAGACCGACCCCGGCGATCACCATAGTCAAGCTGACGCCGACGGATCGCCATCGGTCGCCGAGGGCCTCGTCGAACTCCGCGGAGACCCCGGCCCTTTCCGGGGCCCTCCTCCATAGGAGTCTCATCAGATAGACGACGAGGATCGCGAGAAGAAGGCCGCCCTCGAGCCGACTCACCTGGCCGTCCCAGACGATGGGGAAGACCAGAGCACTGGTCAAGAGCATGAAAGGGACTTCTCGACGAATGAAGCGAGCTGCGATCGTGAGAGGCCAGATGGCACCTGTGACTCCCAGCACCAGAGAGAGGTTCGCGATGTTGGAGCCGATGATGTTGCCCATCGCGACAGCCGGTGCTCCCTTGAATACACCGGCCAGACTGGCGGCCAACTCCGGGCTGGAAGTGCCCATCGAGACAATCGTCAGGCCGATCACCATGGGGCTCAAGCCCAGGCGTCTTCCCAGGTTCGCAGCGCCTCGGACCAGGCTCTCGCCGCCGGCGTAGAGCAGGCCGATGCCCACAAGCAGAAGTAGATAATCCATGAACCCGGGAACAGGCTATTGTGCTGCCTGCTCGACCACGCTGACCACGGCCTCCTTGGTCAGAAGCTCGGAGAAGACGTGCGGCTCCTGGCCGGGCCGATAAAGAAGGTAGAACGGGATCCCATAGCGCCCATGATCGGCGAGATACTCCGTGATCGTGTCGCTTCGAGTCGTCCAGTCTGCCTTCATCGAGATGACTTCGTGGCTCTCGAAAGCTCCGGCAACCTCCGGCGTCTCGAGGACCAGTCGCTCATTGACCTTGCATGTGAAGCACCAGTCGGCCGTGACGTCTACGAATACGAGATGTCCCGCCGCGGCCAGACGTTCGGCTTCCTGGCGATCGAAGGTCAGCCAGTCGATGAGGCCGGCCGGATGTTCGGCAGTTGAAGAGCTGGCCGTCGAGACGTCGGCGCCTGCTGCCAAGGCCACAGCCAGTCCGATCGTGGCCACGATACCGATGAGAGCCAACGTTCTCAGCCAGCCTCGGGCGGTTGCGCTATGTCGAATCCAGACAAACATGGCCATGCCGAGGATCGCCAACTCGACGAAGGCGAGGCGTTCTCGACTGACCTGTGCAGCCAGGACATAGAGGAGCCATATTGCCGCCGCGGCCAGGAGAAATCCCATGACGACGCGTAGCTTGTCCATCCATGGTCCCGGTTTCGGGAGAAGTCGTGCCGCATTGGGTATGGCGGCCAGGATGAAGTACGGCAATGCCATTCCCACCGCAATGGCGGTGAAGACGGCAAAGATCGTCGAGGCCGGCTGACTCAATGCGAAGCTGACTGCCGTTCCCAGGAAAGGCGCTGAGCAGGGAGTGGCCATGAGAGTGGCGAATAGCCCCGAAACCAGGTGCCCGGCAATCCCCTCCCTGGGTCCGGAATCTGCGAACTGCGCCATCTTCATCGGTAGCACGATCTCGAAGACGCCCCATAGATTCAAGCAGAAGAGAACCACGATCAGGGTCAGAACCACGACGAAGGTCGGTTCTTGGAACTGAACTCCCCATCCGACCGCGGCACCGGCCGATCGGGCCAGAATCGCCGCCAGCGCCAGGGCCCAGAAGGAGATCAGGATTCCAAGCGCAGTTGCCAGTGACCCCACAACGACTTGTGAGCGGCCTTGGCCCGCGCTCTTGACCAGGCCGAAGATTTTGAGCGAGAGCACCGGGAGGACGCAGGGCATCGCGTTGAGAATCAAGCCTCCGACGACACCGAGAAGCAGGATCAGTGGCAGGCTGATCGGGGGCTTCTTGGCGGAGCTCGGAGAGGGTTCAGCCTCGCGCAGCTGGAAGATCTCCTGGTTGGTGGGCTGCCCTCCAGGGCCTATCGTCAGGTCGAAACTCTGGGCTGTGGTGACCGGCGGCAGGCAGGATCTGTCGTCACAGGCCTGATAGGTGAGCTTCAGCTCGATAGGGACTACGCCGTCGGCTTGTGAGTCGGGAACGGTGAAAGAGGCGATCAAAGCGACTTCGTCTTCGTAGACCGAGATCGGCTGGTCGGCGAAGGCGAAGGTCTTCATCTCTCCTCTGGGGTAGTCGAACGAGGCCTCGGACCAGCCTGCAGGCAGATCGATCGCGATCTTCGTCGGTATCAGGTAATCGAAGGTCGGCTGGTTGCTATTGGTGTGCCAATCCCTCTCGATGTCGATGACCGCGGCAAGGTTCACTTGTGAGCCGGGTTCGTAGGCTGTCCTGTCGGCTTCGACCGAGAAGTGGGCCTTTTCGGCTCGTGGGGGACCCTGACCGAACAGGGGCGAGGTACTGAGTAGGGCTAGCCAGGCCAGAGCGAACACTGACACCGGGTTCAAAGCTCGGCGCAGTTTCCAGGGATGGCTTCGACCGGTTCCAGGCTGTGGGAGCTCGAAACTGGCACTACTGATGCCGGAAGCGGGTCTTGTCATGCGCATGTAGATTGGCCAGTCTCGAGTTCGTCCAGGGTCTGCTGGGCCCAGGCGCGCAGCTGACTTGCTGGATGAGTCAGTAGGAAACGGCGCAGCTCGCTCTTTGCAGCCAGGCAGTCGCCACGGTCGAGTGAAATCTGTGCCTGGATCAGGTCGAGGCGTTCGATCAGATCCTTGCTACCAGTCGTCCGGCCACGATCTCGGGCTTCGGCAACCGTCAGAAGAGCCAGATCGAACTGCTCATCGAGCCGCAGGGAATCAGCCAGCTGGAGGCGAGTCCAATTCGCTTTGTCTTCGTCAAGGGTCTCGGTCTCCAGCAGACGCTGGTACAGACTGCTGGCACGTTTGCCATCTCCTCTTTGATGGAACTCCTCGGCGAGAATGGCCAGCGCTCCGGGATCGTTGGTATCTCCAAATCGTTCGAACCCGGCTTCGAGAGCCCGAAACTGTGCGACCTCACGTTCAATCTCACCTATGAATTGGCTAGTGGGCGCATAGCCCTCGACCCGCCCGAACTCGACCATCCGATGATCCACGATGAGAATCGTAGGCAAGTTGTAGGCAGAGAAATGCTCTTGCAGGCCGGACCCAGTAGCTCCGTCCTCAGTGTCCACTCGGAGCAGGACGAACTTCTTGCTGTAGCGCTGGAACTCATCTGTGGAGAAGACGTCTCTCTCGAGCTGCCCGCACCAGTGACACCAGTCGGCATAGAGATCTATCAGGATGAGTCGGTTCGAGGACTCTGCCGTGAACTTCGCCTCTTCGGCGCTCGTGAGCCAGCCTTCCGAGCCCTGGGCACTCACAGTGGTTGCCATCAGTGCCGCGTAGCACAAGAGGCGGAGAATCTGCCGTCGTCCACTCATGGATTTGGAAGGAAGGGTCGAGCGCTTCGTTGGAGCGCCTGCGGCGCTCAAGACGGAGCGGATCATACCACCCCTTCGGGGCTGCGGCGTTTTGACGCGGCCGGCTGCTAGGATGCCGCGAAGGAAGCCCATGAACAAACGCGAGGGCCAAGATCTCGTCACTCCTGGTTATCCGCACTGGCTGAGCCACTGGATTCGGTCTCAGGCGGGCCACCGCCGTGGTTCGGTTTGGAGCAAGGTCGTCTTGGCGGGCCTTGTTTTCTGCCTGACAACTGGAAGCTGGGCTTTCGGAGCGGACAGATCAGCAACGGGCATTGGACAGGAATCACGTGCCAGGCTGGTGGCCCAGGTCGAGTCTCAGGGTCTGAGCTCGGCGGAGATCGTCTTTCCTGACAGCTTGACTGAAGAGATGAGGCAGTGGCTTCGGGAAAGCGTGGAGACAGGGCCCTCCCCGAGGGACACGATCGAGGAGCTGCTGCTTGCCATGACCGGGCCGGAGGGATTGGGGCTGGTCTTCGCTCCCGGCCACACTGCCACGGCGGAGGAGGTCTTCCAGTCCCGACAGGCCAACTGCCTGGCCTTTACCCATCTGATGGTCGGCCTGAGTCGCGAGCTCGGGATTCCCACCTACTATGTGAACTACGAGCTTGTCGAGCGGTTCAGGAGGTCGGGCGATCTCATTGTCGTGTCGGGTCATGTCAGCGCCGGATACGGCAGTGGCCCCGAGGGCTACCTCCTCGAGTTCGGAGACTTGGTGAATCTCGACCGAAGTCAGGCCCGCCCGATTACCGATCTCAACGCGCTGGCTCGCTACTATTCAAATCGCGCCGCAGAGCTCATCGCAGAAGGCGAGGTCGAGGCTGCTCTCGGTTGGGCCGAAACAACGACCAGGCTGGATCCATCGCTGGTGCAGGGGTGGAGCAACCTGGGTGTGGCACTGCGCAGGTCGGGGCGTCTCGATCAAGCCGAAAGGGCCTACATCCAGGCGACCGCGGTGGATTCCGACTACCACGTGGCCTACCACAATCTATTCGCCTTGATGCGGTTGCGTGGCGACACTGCGGCGGCGCAAGAGATCCTGAAGTTATTGGACCGGAGAGACAACAGAAACCCGTTCC
>JAUWSP010000317.1 GCA_030610025.1 Acidobacteriota bacterium
ACGGCAAGCCACTCGTCTATCTGGACAACGCGGCGAGCACCCAGAAGCCGGTGTCGGTGCTGGATGCGGAGGACCGCTGCTACCGGGAGTACTACTCCAACGTCCATCGGGGCGTTCACTACCTGTCGCAAAAGGCAACGCAAGCCTACGAAGAGGCGCGTCGCAAGGTGCAGGGCTTTCTCGGAGCGGCCCGAGCGGAAGAGATTGTCTTCGTGCGTGGAACCACCGAAGGCATCAACCTGGTGGCGTCCACTTTCGGCCGCAGTCGGGTGAAGGCAGGCGACGAGGTGTTGATCACCGAGATGGAGCACCATTCGAACATCGTGCCCTGGCAGATGCTCTGTGGCGAGGTGGGTGCCACACTCAGAGTCGCTCCCATCGATGACCGGGGTGATGTCATTCTCGAAGAGTACGAGAAGCTGCTCAACGAGCGGACCCGCATTGTGGCGATGGTCTATATCTCCAACGCTCTGGGAACCATCAATCCGGTGGCGCGCATGATCGAGATGGCCCACGCCCACGATGTGCCGGTGCTGGTGGATGGCGCGCAGGCCGCACCCCACAAGGCGGTGGATGTCCAGGCCCTGGATTGCGACTTCTTCGTCTTCTCCGGGCACAAGATGTTCGGGCCGACCGGCATCGGCGCGCTGTACGGCAAGTCGGATCTCCTGGCCTCGATGCCTCCCTATCAGGGTGGCGGGGAGATGATCCGATCGGTGACTTTTGCCAAGACCGACTATGCGGATCCGCCGGCCCGGTTCGAAGCCGGAACTCCGAATATCGTGGGTGCGATCGCGATGGGCGCCGCAGTGGACTATCTCCCGGGTCTCGGTTTAGCAGCGATTGGCCAGTACGAGAGCGGACTGCTGGACTACGCGACCGAGGCGCTATCCGATGTACCCGGGGTTCGACTCGTGGGCACCGCGACCCACCGAGCCAGTGTCATCTCGTTCGTCATCGACGGCGTTCATCCCCATGATGTGGGCACGATCCTCGATCGTGAAGGGATCGCCGTGCGAGCCGGCCACCATTGCGCACAACCGGTGATGGACCACTTCGGGGTCCCAGCCACGGTCCGCGCCTCTCTGGCTCTCTACAATACCCGCCAGGAAATCGATCAACTGGTGAGCGGAGTGGCCAGGGCGAAGGAGATCTTCAGCTGATGTCTGAGCTCACGGACCTCTATCAGGAGGTCATCCTCGATCACAACAAACACCCCCGGAACTTCGGGCAGATCGAGGCCGCCGATCACTGCGCGCAAGGATACAACCCCCTGTGCGGTGACCAGTTGACGCTCTACCTCAAGATGGATGGCGATCGTGTCGCGGAGGTGCGGTTCGAGGGACAGGGTTGTGCCATCTCCACCGCCTCGGCTTCGATATTGACCGAGGTGGTCCTGGGCAAGACCCTCGCAGAGGTGGAAACCCTCTTCGAGTCGTTCCATGAGCTGCTCACGGGTGACCCGAGTGTTGCGGCGGAAGTCGATCCGGAGCTCGGCAAGCTGGCCGTTTTCGCCGGTGTGAGGGAGTTTCCCGTCAGGGTCAAGTGCGCCACCCTGGCCTGGCATACGCTGAAGGCGGCGATCTCGGATGACAATGAAGTGACGACCGAGTAAGAAAAGGGTTGTAACAACTTAACCCGCATCATTCATGACGCCGCGAGCAGATTGTGGAAAGCGTCCGTCAGATCTGGTCACCCGCAGTGAGGAGCCCCGGAGGCAACCTTGCAGGTTGTTGAGGAGCGACGAGCGAGGACGGCCTGAGATGGCAGGCGATCTCCGCAAGATGCCGTGGGGCTCATGAATGATGCGGGTTCAGTCTCTCGATAGCCGCCCGGTCAGACGAACCGTCTTGAAGATCCCGGCGGAGCTCGGCAGCATCTGGGAGGATTGCGGATGACAGTGAGTCACGGTCTGGAGGTCGAAAGACTCGAGCCTACGGCCTGGAACCTGGCCGAGCTGCTACCAGAGCCGAGCGAAGAAGTCATCGTCGAGCGCCTGGCTTCGCTCGAAGTCATGGTGCAGTCCTTCGAAGACAGACGAGGCGACCTGTCTGCCGATATGGGGCAGGAGAGGCTCCTCGATGTCGTCCACCAGTACGAGGCTCTGGTGGAGCAGGTGGAAGTGTTGGCGGCCTACGGCTATCTCTGGTTCGCATCCGACACACAGGACCAGGCCGCCCTGGACTTCAAGAACCGGATCGAGCAGGTTCTAACAGATGCCCAGAACAGGGTGCTCTTCTTCTCCTTGTGGTGGAAGCAGCTCGACGATGAGGCGGCCGAGGCTCTGCTGCCTTCAGATTCCCGGTACTCCGACTCTCGTCATTTCCTCCAGAATCTGCGGCGGCTTCGTCCGTTCACCCTCGACGAGGGCTCCGAGCAGCTCATCAATCTGAAAGATGCTGACGGCATGGATGCGGTGTTGACGCTGTACTCCATGCTCACCAACAGACTGGAGTTTCGCCTGGAGGTCGATGGCGACCCGAAGGTGCTGACCCGGGATCAGCTTGTCGCCAACGTCTATTCGCCGGATCCCGATCTGCGTCAAGCGACCTATCGAGAGTTGTTTCGGAGCTTCGGATCCGAGACCACCCTGTTGGGCCAGATCTACATCCATCGGCTCCGCGATTGGTATGGCGAGAACGTCCAGTTGCGCGGCTTCGCCTCTCCGATTGCGGTTCGCAATACGGCCAACGACATTCCCGATGAAGCGGTGGAGACCCTGCTGGAGGTGGTGCGTGAGAAAAGCAGCGTCTACCAGCGCTACTTCCGACTCAAGGCGGAGTGGCTGGGCATGGAGCGCCTCAGTCGCTACGATCTCTACGCGCCACTTGCCGGATCCCAGAAGGAGATTCCGTACTCGGAAGGCGTGGGCCTGGTCCTCGACACCTTCGCGGCCTTCCACCCTGAGTTGGCTGCAAACGCCGAGCGGGTCTTTGCCGAAGGCCACATCGACAGCGCCATCCGCAAAGGCAAGAAGGGGGGTGCCTTCTGTTACACGGTGTTGCCGAGCCAGACACCCTGGCTGCTGGCCAACTACACCGGCCGGGTGAGGGATGTCGCCACCCTGGCGCACGAGCTCGGCCATGCGATCCATAGCATGATGGCCGCAGATCACTCGGTGCTGGCCCAGCAGCCCGTGCTGCCACTGGCCGAGACGGCCTCGGTATTTGCCGAGATGTTGCTTACGGATCGCCTGCTGGAGGAGGAACAGGATCCTCTGGTCCGGCGCGAGCTACTCGCCTCTGCGGTCGACGACATCTACGCCACGGTGCTTCGACAGGCGTTCTTTGTCCGGTTTGAGATCGCTGCCCACGATGCGGTGCGGGCCGGCAAGTCCGTAGCCGACCTGAATACGCTCTACCAGGCCGGCCTGGAGGAACAGTTCGGAGACAGCGTGGAGATCGGGCCCGAGTTCCGGCACGAGTGGATCACCATCCCGCACATCTACCAGACACCGTTCTACTGCTATGCCTACAGCTTTGGACAGCTGCTGGTGCTGGCGCTGTATCGGCGCTACAAGGAAGAAGGCGAGGCGTTTATCCCCGGTTATCTGGAGCTTCTGGCTGCCGGTGGGTCCCAGCGCCCACAGGAAATCTTGTCGAAGGTCGGAGTCGACATCACCGACCCGGAGTTCTGGCGAGGTGGCTTCTCGGTGGTCGAGGACCTGATCGATCAGCTGGAGACGGCTACTCGCTAGCTACCTTCTCCAATCCTGGCAGGTAGAGAGAGTTGAAAAGAAGCTTGAACGTGCGCACGGTCTGCGCGCGGTGCTGGGGGCGAAACCCGATCAGCACGACGCGACCCTCGCCGACGCGATACTCGACGACCGCGACACGTCGCTCCAGGAGCTCGGCTCCCTTGATGTAGCCACTCACCGGGATGTCGACGTCGTCCTCCGGGTAGCGGGCTATCACCTGGCGCCCGAAACGAGGGTCGGGCACCCGGGTCTTGAAAGCCGCCGAGTTGGCGAAATACGCGACCTCTTCGGGTCGCATTCCGAATCCCACCGGGTGGTCGACATCCACCAGCATCCTGACCATGGTGCCAGGAGCCGAGAACTGATCGCTCTCGATTCCATCGAGAACGTTGCTCACCGGCAGACCGAACAACTCGATGAAGTAGTTGGTGGAGGAATCCATGGCCACCACCGTACCGCCCGCTTCGACCCATTTCTTGATCTCTTCCTCACCTTCGGGTGCAATCCCGCCCGAATAGTCCGGAGGCAACGGCGTCCAGAACTGCTTGGCCCAGGGAGAGTCGGGCTCTCCCTTCGTGATGATCGAGGATCCGACGTCAGGGAACAGGAGCACGTCCACGGCGCCCCGGAAGGAGCCCTCCTTGACGTCCTGGTTGTTCAGATTGATGAAGGGGAACTCGTACTGCTCCAGGATCCACC
>JAUWSP010000141.1 GCA_030610025.1 Acidobacteriota bacterium
CCCTTCGAGGTTCCGTTCTTGCCGGGGCGGTGACTGGTTGAAGCGAGGTGGGTCTTCCAGGAATCGGTCGGGTAGTACAGATCGAAGGCGCGACGCGCGAGTGGATAGACCTCGATCTGCACCCTGCCGGTGTTGTGGAGATCGGCCGCTTGGCTTCCTTCGGTCTCCTTGTTGCCGAATGGAACCGCGACGAATTGATGCACCAGGCCGTGACCGTTCGAAAATCCTCCCAGCCACGATTGTTCCCTGAGGACGAGGTAGTCTTGCGGGTTTCGGTGTAGGGCGCTAGACCAGGTCCGTCCGGAGACCGCGTCCCTGCTGCCGGTACGAATCTTCACTGCAAAGGGGTAGAAGGTCTCATGGGCCACGGAGTAGGACGGCTGAAAGCTCAGCCACATGGCCTCTGACTGATACATGGGCAGCATCGCTTCGACCTGTTGGAGCCAGGGGGCTCCGCCCTGTTCCAGAATCTCCTTTACCGGGAAAAGGGGGAAACGGCCGAGACCTGGAAGCAGGGGAAACTCCCTTTCTCCATCCGGGATTCGCAGAGTACGCTGGAAATCGACGGTCAACCTGGCGTCGGCGTGGATCTCGGGGAACGAGAACATCAGCTGGTCGTGGGTTAGCTCGATCACTGGGTCTCCTTTCAGTTCTTTCTTTGCCGGGCCCTTGCCACGAGGTGGCGCAAGTTGGCATCCGGCATGGATTGGACTTCGCGAATCAATTGGGACATGAGGTGGGGTCTGCGGCGGATGACCTCCTGTAGGTCGCCGGCAACCTTGCCTGCCATGGCGAGCAGAGCGTCGGGGTCCTCGTCCAACTCGTGGGCGAGAGCCCGGATCTTGGCCTCCGAGGGGGGCGCCTCACGCCCGCGCTCGATTTTGCTCAAGTAGGACGGCTCGACTCCGACGCGAGCCGCCACCTGGCGTACCGAATAGGTGCGATCCGACTGCCTGAGCTCCTCACGACGGCGTCGGATGTGATTGCCAAATTCGAACATCTGATGTGTAGTGTATAGTACATACTACACAAACGCAAGAAAAGTCTGTCAACAACCATCGAAAGCCTTCAATGGGGACTCTTTCAGGTAGGCTGGAGGCGTGCCGATTCTGTGGATCCTCATCGCTCTGGTCGCAGCGCTTCTCTGGACCGAAGCGCTCGGATGGCGCTTCGGGGCCTGGCTTACAAAGCCGGCGGCGTCGGCAGCGTTTGTTGCATTTGCCCTGCAGATGGGTGCTTTAAACACCGGCTACGGTCACTGGATACTTGCAGGTCTGGTGGCGTGCTGGCTAGGCGATGTTCTGTTGATTCCTCAGCACAAGGGTTCTTTCAAAGTCGGGATTCTGAGCTTTCTCCTGGGGCACATGCTCTATTCCGCAGCATTCCTGGAGCATGGGATCGATGTTCGATGGACGGTGATTGTCGCGATACCGCTGGCCGGTAGCGCGTGGTTCGTCGGCCGCCTGCTTCTCGGGAGTGTCGACCGGAGCTTCCGAAAGCCGGTCACCGCCTACATCTTGGTCATTTCGGTAATGCTGGCCCTTGGGGTAGGAGCCTGGGCCAGAGCGCAGGAGGCGGTGTTCCTTGTCGCACCCTCTGCCTTCTATCTTTCGGATCTGGCCGTGGCCAGAAACCGATTCCTGCACCCCGGCTACGTGAATCGCCTGGTCGGATTGCCGCTCTACTATGCGGCTCAGGTCCTTTTTGCCTGGAGCGTGTCTCTAGCCTGAGAGCTAGCTCGGCAGGGTCGTCTTGAAGTCCGGGGCCCTTCGGGCTCGCGTGGCCTGTTCGAAGCCGAACGAGAGTCGGAAGAGTATGGGCTCGCTCCACGCCCGGCCGAAGAAGGACAGACCGATGGGTAGCCCGTGAACCAACCCAGCGGGCACCGTGATATTCGGATAACCAGAGACCGCGGCAAGGCTGGAGCTACCGCCAAGAAAGTGATCGCCATTGATGAGGTCGGTTGTCCAGGCAGGCCCGCCGGTCGGCGCTACGATGGCATCGAGCCGATGCTGGTCCATGACGGCGTCGATCCCATCCTCACGAGTGGCTCTGCGGCAGGTCTCGAGGGCTTCGAGGTAATCCGGACTGCTGAGATCTCCCCGCGATTCGGCCTCTAAGAAGATGTCCTGTCCGAAGTACGGCATTTCACGGTCGGCATTCTCTTCGTTGAATCGGATGATGTCGGCCAGGCTCCGGATCTCTGTGTCAGCGCCAAGGTCGGCGAGGTAGTTATTGAGGTCGGCTCTGAACTCATAGAGCAGAACGGTATACTCCGCGTCTCCGAAATCTCCGCGAGTAGAGAATTCCAGCGGGTCGATCAGCTCTGCGCCTTGTCGCTTCATTGACTCGAGTGCCGCATCGAGCACCGCATCGACGCCGGGATGGAAACCGAAATACTGGCGAGCGACACCGATCCGTGCGCCGGAGAGCCCGCTCGGGTCCAGAAACGTGGTGTAGTCGAGCGTGCTTCTCGGCAGGTTTCCGCTCGTTGCCTTGTCTTCGGGATCGACGCTCACCAGCGCTCCCAGGAGAGCCGCGGCATCGGAGACCGTTCTGGCCATGGGTCCGGCGGTGTCCTGGGAGTGCGCAATCGGAATGATTCCGGCCCGACTGACGAGACCGACCGTCGGTTTGACGCCGACCAGTCCGTTGGCGCTCGATGGACAGACCACGGAACCGTCGGTCTCCGTGCCCAGAGAGACGGCTGCCAGGCTCGCCGACGTGGCTACCCCGGAGCCGGAGCTGGAGCCGCATGGATTGCGGTCCAGAACATAGGGATTGCGACATTGGCCTCCGCGGCCACTCCATCCGCTGGATGCATGGCTGGAACGGAAGTTGGCCCATTCGCTCAGGTTGGTCTTGCCCAGAAGAATGGCTCCTGCCTCACGGAGGCGGTGGGCTACCGTCGAGTCTCGAGGGGCTATGCATCCTTCGAGGGCAAGGGAGCCCGCGGTAGTGGTCATTCGATCAGCAGTCGCGAAGTTGTCCTTCAGGAGCACCGGAATGCCGTGCAGAGGTCCTCTAGGGCCGTTCGACTGACGCTCCTCGTCCAGCTGGCCGGCTATGGCCAGGGCATCCGGATTGACCTCGAGGATGGAGCGCAACTCGGGGCCCTGACGATCGACGGCCTCGATACGCCCGAGGTACATCGCCGTGATCTCGTGTGCCGTCCATTGGCCCGATGTCATGGACTCTTGAAGATCCTGGATCGACAGCTCGGACAACGCGAAGTCGTCGACAGGACTCGCCCACGAATCCACGCTGTCAGCCTCTTGGACTGCTGGCTCCGGCCGTGAACAGGCGAGGGGGACTGCGAGCGCAGCAGCGCCTCCCATGGCCCCAGCGCCCAGCAGCTCGCGTCGACTCAGTCCAGATCTCTTGATCGATTCTCGTTTCTGATCGTCCATGACGCCTCCCTCAGGCTAGTGATCAACGGACTGGAGAGGCCCAGGATCGCAGCATCCGAGCGCCCAGGCAAGCTGTGATTGGCCTTCCTTCATGGGTTGTCGGATCGTCGAGGAACGACTGCCACCACTTCAGGGGGTCGGTCGCCTGGTGTCAAGGGACCGATGGGGTCCAGGCGTCGGTGCTGCCGGACTCGAAACCGTCGCGAAAGAGGATATCCGTTAACTCATCAGCGCCGACATCGGGGAGGTCATCTCGCGGTTCCAGGTCGATGTCGCCATCCGTCACGCCGATCGGTAGGGTTGTACCGCTGTCGAGCGGCCCAGCGGCAGCGGCCGTGAGGTGGAGATTGCCGACGGATGGGTCGACAAACCAGCTGAGCGGCGCGCCAGCAATGTTGGTTGCGAGAGTGGCGGCAGCACCGTCGCGGGCGCGCAGAGTGTGGCTGGCGAGATTGTTGGTGACCTCGACCAGGGTATTCGAGAACCGCCATTCGATTGACGATGAGCTGGGTGTCTGCGTCGAGATTGCGGAGTTGTGGTAAACGCCTGTGCCGTGTGCTTGTTCGAGCCCTATCGCGGTGTCGAATCCATACTCGGACTGAAAGAGACCCGGGTCCGTGGCCGCAATGAAATTGTTGCGAATCACACCATCGTAGTGCCCGACATAGCCGACTTCGGGATAGGGATTGTCCGGATACTCGCGGCTGGTCCCCGTCGAGCCGAGACCGAAACCGATACCTCGCGCGCAGTTCGAGATGACGTTCTCCTCGACGAGGGTGTCTCGCGATGCGGTCCAGAAGTGGATGCCATGCTCCGAAAGCCCTTCGGGGCACCAGAACCCCTGGATCCTATTGCGTCGAACGGACCAGCCCCAGGCCTGGTGGGCATCGATTCCACCCGTGTAGCAGCCGCGGACGTTCGACCTGCCTGCATCGGTGAGCTCGATGAGGCTGCACTCGATCGTTCCGTAGTCGGCAAACCCGTCACCAACAGGATTGATCTTGATCGCCTGCTGGCCTGGGTCCGTGATTCTGACATTGTGGATAGTGATTCCGGATATGGGTTGACCTGCAGAACCGGAGATGTGGATCGGGTGGTCGTAAGCCCGCATCAAGGTCAGGTCAGCGATGACTACATTCGAGGCGTAGATGCTGATCAGTTCGTTCGTGCCATAGGCGCCGTCCAGGACGACAGCATCCCGATCACCGCTGGCCGAGCGCAAGGTGACACCGGGAGTGTTGAAGGAGAGCCTGTGGTTGCTATCGCCGCCGGTCAGGTCGTAGGTTCCATCGCGCAGGAGCAGGGTCGTTCCCGGTGCCGCTGCGCTCACAATCCCTCGGAGTTGATCAGCCTGGGAAGGCAGGATCTCCACAACGGTTCCAGTCGGCGGTCCGAGCGGCGAGCAGGGTGGTTGGCAGACAGACGGCGAGGCCATCGCGGCCAGAGCGGTGAGGATCGCCGGCGCGAGGCTTCGCCGAGCACGGTGAGAGCGGACCGGTGCTGTCCAAGGATGAGGCAAGCCGATCACGGGACCAGGTTTCATGGAGATGGCGCTGATGCCCATCTCTGGACCTGCCGAGGAATGGGCGCAGCGGATGTTCCACCAGGAACTGTAGGGGCTCTCGGATCGGCGGACTGTGAGCTTTCTAACAGTACCGAGCGCCGGCATCGAGGCCATAGCCGAGCTTTGGACGGACTAGATGGTTGATCCAACTGCAGTCGGAGGCAGCCAGCACGTAACGGCGATGCCGCCTTGTGGGCGCAGCTGCAGACTCAGCTTGCCGCCATGTGCCTCGAGGATCTCCCGGCACAGAGGGAGCCCAAGGCCACTGCCTGTCTGTTTTGTGGAGTAGAACGGCAGCAGCGATTTTCGGAGGGTCTCCTCGTCCATCCCGTGGCCCCGGTCCAGGACCTGAATGTAGGTGCCGCCGCCGCGGGTGGTATCCACCTGAACGGTAATCGCCTCCAACTGTTCCGAGGCTTCGGCCGCGTTCGTGAACAGATTCACCAGAACCTGCTGGATCTGGGCCGGGTCGAAGTACCCGGGGCGCGACGGAAGACTGCCCGCTACCACCAATTGGGGGAAGTCGCTGAACCTGCAGAGAAACTCTTGCCAGTCGACCTCTTCGTACTGGGGAGCAGGCAGGCGAGCAAATCGCGCATAGCCCTCGATGAAGCGAGACAGGTGATCGAGACGCTCCTCCATCGTGCTGTAGATCTCATCGGCGCGGTCGGCATGGCGTGGTTCCCTGGCGACGATTCTCGCGGAGTGAAGGAGAGAGGAGATAGGGGCCAACGAATTGTTGAGCTCGTGAGAAATGACCCGTATCACCCTTTTCCAGATCGCCGCCTCCTGGCGCCCGAGGTCGCCGGTCATGCGACGCAGCAGAACCAGTCGGTGCGAGCGGCGATTGAGCTGAAAGATCCTCTGCGAGAGGTGATACGTCTCAACGACCTCCTCGGCCTGAACAGAGAAGAGGCCATCGGTCTCGCCAGCCAGGACTCGCTTCATCTCCTCGGGCAGACCATCGCGGAGCTCGGAGAAGCTCTTCCCCTCGAGCTTGGCTCCACCCAACAGCAGCCGGCGCGCTTCGTGATTGGAGTAGATGATGCGATCCAGCTGATTGACCAGCAGGATAGCGACTGGGGATTGGTTGAGAGCCGCTTGCAGCAGTAGCTCACGTTCGCGTATGTCGCGGCGCTCGCTCTGCAAGACAGCCCCCACCTCGTTGTAGAGCTGGGCTATCTGCCCGAACTCATCAACCCGACGAGATTGGAGTCGGACACTGAAATCGTGATCTCGAAAGCTCCTGATTCCATCCGAGAGATCCTCCAGGATCCGGTCCATGGGTCGGAGCAGTCGGGCGATGAGCCAGGTCCCGAGTGGGATCGTTACGAAGAGAATCGAAAGGAAGAGGATCCATGGATCCAGGGATCTTGTCGCAGCCATGGAGGCAATACCGGCAACCAGGAGGAGAATCAGGAGGAACCCACCAGTAACCCGGCCGGCAAAGGACATCTTTGGCCTGCGATAGGAAAGTCGAGGCCGATCTTCGAGAGAAGGCGTTGCCGTGCCGATGGGAGGATCAGCCTCGAGGCTCATCGGTGTCCCCCTTGGGTCTGCGCTCGAGCTCGACGCCGAGTCGCTCCATTCTCCGATAGAGCGCCTGCCGAGAGATGCCCAGCAGATTGGCGGCATGAGCCACAACTCCGTTTGCCTGGGAGAGAACTGAGATCACCTGTTTCCGTTCGGCGAGCTCATCCGCAGCCAGCGTCCTCGTAGGGCTCACCGACGTCGGTTCTTCTGGGTTGCCACCGAGGCCCAGATCCAGTGGCGTGATCACCTCGCCGCTCGCGACGAGTGTTGCCCGGTGGACCCGATTCTCGAGTTCCCGTACGTTGCCCGCCCATTCATGTGTTACCAGCGTGGTTCTCGCTTCTTCGCTGAAGACTGGGGCTGGAGATTCCTGAGGGCTCGAGTGCTTCTTCAAGAACAACTCGGCCAGGGGCAGGATGTCCTCGGGCCTCTTTTCGAGCCCGGGCACCTTCAACTCGACAACGTTGAGTCGGAAGAAGAGGTCTTC
>JAUWSP010000090.1 GCA_030610025.1 Acidobacteriota bacterium
AACCCTCAGGGCGCGAGGGAGCGCTACGATTTGTCGTTTGATGTCAACCGAGCGGCCCGATCCGTCGCCGGCTCGCCTTGTCGGAGGAGCATGCGGATCAGCAGGAAGTCCACAGCGAAGACCAACGCGCCAACGGCCAGGAGATTCCACACCGACCCGCCGAGCAGGTCCTGGAATGCCAAACCCAGCCCCTTCCAGGAGGCGGCCAGGAGTCCCGCTCCAGCCAGCGCAGACGACTGCAGCATCTCGAGGATCGCCACGAAGGCACCAGCCAACGGCACCGCCGGCTCGAGGCCCTGACCAGCCGATGAGATGAGAGCTGCGGCACCGGCGGCGAGCATCACAACTCCTACCAAAGCGGCGATCCAGCTCTTTGGGAAACGTGCCTCCCAACCCGAAGCGGGCAGCGTGGCCATCACCTCGTCGCAGAAATCGGCCCGCACCGGCAGATGGGACTCGGCCAGCAATTGCTCGAGCTGGATCAACTCCTCCCTCTCCACCTTGCATTGCTCGCAGTGGGCAAGGTGATCCCGCAGCTGCGACCGCTCACCGGTCGTCAAGCCACCATCCAACTCCGAGTGGAGCCACTCCTGGTAGGTGCTGTGGTCGATGGGTCTCGTCCTCATGGCTGCCGTTGCCTCGCTGTCCGACTCAGTCCGTCAAGAACTCGCGGAGCTTGTCCTTCATCATCTGGCGACCCCGAAAGAGCTTGTTCTTGACCGTTCCAAGAGGCATCTCCTTCAAAGCCGCAATCTCGTCGTAAGACAGTTCACCAAAGTGGCGCAGCACGATCAATTCTCGGTAGTCCCAGGGCAACCCATCGATCGCTTCCTGGATCGCCTCCCCTCGCTCGCGGTTACGGAGATCCCCGTATGGGCTCGGATCGGAGCTCGGAAACTCCCACGTACCCGAGCCGCTGGAACCGTCGCCGGTTCGGTCCATGGAGACGAGCTGCAGGCGGCGCTTTCGAATCTGGTCGATCGCGGCATTCTGAGCCACACGAAAAAGCCATGTCGAGAACTTGTAGTGTGGGTCGTACCTGTCCAGGGCCCGGTAGAGCTTGAGAAAGACCTCCTGGGCAAGATCCTCGGCCTCCTGCGCGTTACGGAGGAGACGGTAGAGGTAATTGACCAGACGGCCTTGATAACGCTGCACCAGATCACTGAATAACTCCTGCTCTCCTTTGAGGATCGCCGCTACCAGTTCCGCGTCGGTCAGCTGCGTCGATCCCGTCGTCATTTCAGTACGTGCTCGTTTACGAAAGGTTGCAGGGTGGCTGTGATGGCCTCAACTGTGGTGCCTCTGCGGCCGCTCCCGGGTGTCGCAGGCCAGGCCTAGCCACCCCTCGACACCGGCTTCACCACTGCCCTGGCCGGCACCCCATCCTCCACGAGGACCGTGTGGAGGTCTTCGAAGCAACAGTCTGCCATACGTGTGCGAGTTTCCACCGTGGCGGAGCCTATGTGGGGCAGCAGGACGACGCTATCGAGCTCCAGCAATCGAGTGTTCACGGCAGGCTCGGCCTCGAAAACGTCGAGTCCGGCACCGGCGAGGTGCCCGCTTGCCACAGCTTCTGCCAGGGCAGCCTCGTCCACCAGGGGTCCTCGCGCCGTGTTGACGAGGTAACTTCCCTTCTTCATGCTCCGAAGGGCTCGGGCGTCCATCAGGTGATGCGTCTCGTCGTTCAGGGGAACGTGTAGGGATACTACGTCGCTCGCCGCCAACAGCTCCTCGAATCCGCACCACTCGGTCTCCAGCTCGCGCTCCCTGCCCTCAGGCAGCCTGGAAGGGCCATGATAAAGCGTCCGGGCACCAAAGGCGGCAGCCCTGGCCAGGACAGCTTGCCCGATCCGGCCCGGCCCCACGACTCCCAGGACAACAGAGCCGACCGAACGCCCCAGGAGGAGCTTGGGTCGCCACCCATGGAAGTCGCCTCTGCGCAGGTAGCGATCTCCACTCACGATGCCACGCAGCACAGCCAGGATCAGACCCCAGGTCAAGTCGGCAGTGTCGGCTGTCAGCACATCCGGGGTATTGGTCACGATGACCCCATGGCGCTGGGCGGCAGCCAGGTCGATGTTGTCAACGCCGACGGCGCAGTTGGCGACCACCTCCAATCGATCTGCCGCGGCCAGAACTCGCTCGGAAACAGGGTGGATCAGCAGCGTCAGAAGACCATGGAACCCGGGGACCAGCCTTCTCACCCCTTCTTCCCCTAGCCCTTCGCCGTGGTGAACCTCGACTTCACATCGGCCTGCCAGCCGTTCAGCGCCGTCGCCTGGTAGATCTCCCAGAATCAGTACCCTCTTCATGGCTTCCTCGGATCTTCTGAGCTCGCAGGACCAGATCAGCGAATCTATCCGTCCGGATCCTGGACCCGCTTTCCAAGCATGAAGAGGAGGATCCCCAACCCCCGGAGAATCAGCTCGGCGGCCATGGACTCATAGGCCAACCCCAGGAACAGAGCGCTTCCGACGACCACCAGAGCCAGGAACTGAAGACCCCAACCCAGATTCTTCACCGTGTCCATGCCGACTCCAGCCGACGGCTCAAGGCCTGGAGTCGGCATCCTCCTGCAAGAGATCCTCGCTGGCACTGATCGTTCCGCTGACTTCCCCGGTCAGCAGGGCGAGGAGCGGGCGATGGTTACGGAACCTCACCGTCATGGCGAAAGCAGTCTACCCCAGCCCCTAGGAGGACCGTGACCGTGGCCGGCTAGTGTCCCGGAACCTCGACCAGGCGCTCGATGCGATCTCCCTGCTCGATCCGACCGAGCACTTCGAACCCATCAATCACCCGTCCGAAAGCGGTGAAATCGGCGTCGAGATGCGGCTGAGGCGACAAGGTGATGAAGAACTGACTACCAGCCGTGTCCGGACCCGCCAGGGCCATACCGACAACCCCTGCCTCGAAAGACTGCCGACTCACCTCGTCCCGGATCGTGTACCCGGGGCCACCCCAGCCATCCCCTCTGGGGTCTCCTCCCTGGATCACAAAATCGGCCACGACGCGGTGAAACTCGAGCCCGTCGTAGAACCTCTGATTGACCAGCTGCAGGAAGTTCAAACAGGTCAGCGGGGCGGTCGGGCAGTCGAGCTCCAGCCTGACGACACCGTGACGGGTGTCGAGCTCGGCAAACCGAGGTTGGACGGAGCGTCGAACCAGCTCGCGATAGGTGGCAGCGCTGCGCCGGGCGGTCGCAGGGCCCGAGGTCGGCCTCGGTAGCCCCAACTCCTCTACCGCGAGCCCCGCCTGGACACGCACGGGGTAGTCCGACCGAGCGGCCAACTCCTCCAGAATCCTGACAATCTCTCCCCTCTCCAGGGGCTCGTTCAATGCTCTTGCGAGCAGGGCGGCAGTGCCCTGAAGATACAATTCCACCGGCTGCCGAGGTGGCCCGGCCAGCCCGTGCGCCAGCAGCTCCACCGGAATCTCCGGATGCTCCACCGCCCACTCGAGTGATCTGCCCCGAACCGCGGGGTCGGAGTCCGCCATTGCCTGCACAACAAAGCCCGCTACCGACTCCGGTCCGAGGTCCACGATACCGGTAATGGCCGCGAGCCGTACCCCGGGGTCTTCATCCTCGAGCAGCGCTTCCAGAACCGATTGCATCTCGAGATCGGAGGCGGCTGCCGCTGCCAGGGCTCGCCATCGAGGATCGGCGTCTTGCGACAGCGGTCGGAGCAGGGCGACTCCCCGCGAATCACCGCCTGCGGCAAGTGCCAGAAAGGCCACTTCCTGTTGCCTTCCGGTGCCGGACATGACGAGCTCCACCAGGGCATCACCCAACCTGTCGTCCGGCAACCAGGCCCTGGCACTTTCTGTGGCGGTGATGGCAACCCCTGGATCGGGATCGCCGAACAACCTCGAGAGCTCCGGAACCCAGGTTTCGGGTGGAGCGCTCTGCCCCCGCTCGACCAGGCTTCGGCCAGCTCGCAAGGCCTGAACCGCCGGAGTTGTCGCATCCGTCAGCAGTGGCAGCAGCTGGTCGAGATCCTGCCTGTCGCCCACCTTCCCGAGCGCTCGGGCAGCCCAACCGCGCAGCCAGGGATCCGGGTCCTTCAGCAGCGGCCTGATGAGAGGAGCCGCCTCGGGAAGCGGGTTGCGGGCCAGAGAGTACAAGGCCAGCCTTCTCAGCTCTGGCCGATCGAGGGTCAGGCCCTGCTGCGCAATGGGCAGAGTCTCGTGGCTGGGAAATCTGAACAATGAGGGTAGCAACCGCGCCTGGGCCTCTTCGGGAGGCAACTCCTGCAAGGCCGCGATCACCTTCTGGAAAACGGCTTCGAGCCGTGCAAGAGAAGTAACTGCCCACGTCCCCGTTTCCCGGTCAGGGTCGCTAGAAGCCCGGAGCAACGAATCTATGGCCCCGGCGTCCCCAAGCAACCCGAGTCCGAATGCCGCCGCACGGCGCACCCTGGCCTCGGGATCCCCCAATAACTCCTCCAAAACCGACAAGCCCCGAGGGTCTCCGATCCTCCCCAGACCTTCGGCCAGGTGGACCCGCAACTCGGAGTCGGCATTTCGCGTCGTCGCTACCGCAAAAGGGTCGTATTGGCGCCGGTCCTCCAACAACAGGAGCATGCCACGCTCCTGCAGATCGGCGACTTCCCACGTGTAGCTGTCGACAGTCGATGCTGGAGGGGAATTCCCGCTACACGAAGCCAGGACCAGAAAACCGACAATTGAGAACCGCCTGATGATCACGACCCTCATGCTACGACACTTCCTGGCGTCGAAGGCATGATTCGTGGCGTCCCAGGCAACTGTCGCTGGCCTGGAGGATTCTGCTAAAGTTGGCGGCCGGAGCACATCCGCTACGGGTCAAGACTGGGTGGTGGTTTCAGCGCTGTCTATTTCCGACCCGAGCTCTTCCAACCACAGCTCAAGTAATGTCTATCCGCGCTACAGACTCAGCGACTCTTGCCATCCAGACCCGAGGACTGGGCAAGCGATTCGGGCGTCAATGGGCCCTGGCGCACTGCGATCTCCAGGTCCGTCCCGGCGAGGTGCTGCTCCTGGCCGGCGCCAACGGCTCTGGCAAGACCACGCTTCTGAGGCTGATTGCCGGCCTCTACAAGCCGACCCAGGGCAGCATGACGATCTATGGGATGGACCCGGACCAGGAGAAATTGGCCTGCCGAAGAACTCTGACCCTGGTGGGACACGACAACTATTTGTACTCTCAATTGACCGCTCTGGAGATGCTCCAGGTCTGGACTCGACTTCGAGGTGCGGAGTTGGAGAAGGCCCAGGCCATCGAACTCTTGCGAGAAGTGGATCTTCACGATCGCAGGGACTACCCCGTTGGGGGTTTCTCCGCCGGCATGCGGAAGCGCCTCACTCTCCTGCGCACCAGGCTCGAGGAGCCCAGGCTCGTGCTACTGGATGAGCCCTTTTCTGCCCTCGACGCCGCAGGACAGAACCTCATCGAGGACTGGATCGAGGGGTACCGCTCAGCCGGCAAGACCGTCGTCCTGGCCTCCCACAATCTGCCACGTTCTTCGCGGCTCTGCGATCGGGCCTTCCTGTTGCAGGAAGGGCAGATACTCTGGCAGGGCACCGGAGAAGCGATCCTGGATCAGGTGGGAACCACCGTATGAATCTGATCGGTCAAGCCTTGACGGTGGTACGCAAAGACCTGCTGCTGGAGTGGCGGGGCAAGGGCCGATTGATCTCCGTCCTGATGTTCGGTGTCGTCACCCTGCTGCTGTTCTCGTTCGCCGTCGGCCCGGACAGCACGCTGTTGCGCGCAGCGGCGGGTGGATTCCTGGTTCTCGCTCTGCTGTTGAGCTCGACTCTGGGTTTGTCCGAGAGCTTCCGGGTAGAACAGGAGCAGCGAGCCATCGAAGGACTTCTGCTGCTACCGGTCGATCCCATCGCCCTCTACTACGGCAAGACGCTGAGCAACACCCTGTTTCTCATGTTGCTCGCTCCGGTCCTTACCCCGGTGGCCCTTATCCTCTACTCTGTTCAGCTAGACCTCAAAGGTCTAGCGGTACTGCTGGGCTTGTGGACTCTGGCGGCAGCTGGCCTGTCGGCTCCGGGGACCCTCTATGCAGCCATGACGAGCCGTCTTCAGAGCCAGGACGTACTGCTGCCATTGCTGCTGTTTCCCCTGGTCATTCCGGTGCTCATGGGAGCGGTGAAGTCCATCACCCTGATTCTCACGGGCGATCCCATGTCACAGGTCGGTTCCTGGGCCGCGCTACTGGCGAGCTTCGCCATCATCTACTGGAGTCTTTGCGGCCTGCTGTTCCCCCACGCCATCGAGGAGGGTATATGACGCGCCAATTCAAATGGGACTCAGGCATCGGCCTGCTGGGCCTCTTGCTGCTGTTTGTCGGCAGCTACATCGGGCTCTTCGTAGCACCGTCCGAGCGGTACATGGGAGAGGTGCAGCGCATCATGTATGTCCACGTGCCCTGCGCGTGGAACGCGATGCTGGTCTACATGCTCGCTTTCATCTTCGCGATCATCTCCCTGTGGACGCATCGCCCCAAATGGGACGCCGCTACGACGGCTGCCGCGGAGGTGGGCATCGTCCTGAATTCGCTGCTCCTGGTGCAGGGAAGCATCTGGGCGCGAGCGACCTGGGGAGTCTGGTGGGACTGGGACGTGCGGTTGACGACTTCGCTCATCATGCTCTTGCTCTTCGCAGGCGTCCTTGCACTGCGCTCCTTCGTGCACGATGCGAGCAGGCGAGCGACATGGACGGCCATCGCCACCATCGTCGCCTTCGTCGATGTCCCCCTGGTCTACTTCTGCGTCCGCTGGTGGCGAAGCCTCCATCAGGTGCAGTCCACACCGGACACCGTGGCTCCCATGATGGTCGTACCGTTGCGAATCAACGCTTTCGCGATCCTGTTCATCGCCATCTGGATGATGACCCAGCGGGCAAGGCTGGAGCTCGACAGGAGACGACAGGACCAGGTCTCAGAACCGGAGCGTCTGGCCCCTATAGGAGGATCGAACAATGCCTGATGGCGTAATCATCGGTGGTTGGAATTACGTAATTGCAGCCTACAGCATCACCGCGGCGGGTCTGCTTGCCTACGCGTGGAGCCTCGCTCTCCGCCGTCGGAAATTCCGAACTCAGGAAGAGGGTTGAAGCATGAGCAGCGAAAGAAATCGACGTCGAGTCCTGGCGGTTGTCGCCATCATGGTTGCCGCGGGCGTTCTGGCCTTCCTGGCTTTTGGCGGCATCGGAGAAAACCTCGTCTACTACTGGAGCCCCACCGAGCTCGAAGCCTCAGGGGACAAAGCCCTCGGAGCCACCATCCGGCTCGGCGGCCTGGTCGAGCCAGGCTCGATCCAACACAGTGAGGACGGCCTGAGCCTGAAATTCTCCGTCACAGACGGCGAAGCCAGCATTCCGATCAGCACCACTTCGGTCCCACCCGCCATGTTCCGCGAGGGTGTCGGAGTGGTCGTGGAAGGCTCGGTCAATCGTGCTGGCCAGTTCGAGACCCATCGCCTGCTGGTCAAGCACGACAACCAGTACCAGGCACCAGGAGAAGGCGAGAACCTGGACATGGCCGAAATGATGGAGTCCATGCAGTTCGAGATGGACGAAAAGGCCAAGGAGAAGGAGAGCGCAGAGTGATCAGCCAACTCGGCTCGGCGGCAGTGCTGCTGGCTCTCATGACCTGCGCCATCGGTGCACCCCTCGGCTTTTTCGCCGGAGCGAGTCGATCGGCAGCCGGCCTGCAGTGGACCCGCCGCATGGCGTTGGCCTTTGCACTTTTCATGATTCTGGCCAACCTGCTCATGGAGTACGCCCTGATCACCAGGGACTTCTCGGTCTCCTATGTGGCCAGTGTCGGGTCGCTGGCCACACCCCTGCACATCACCATCGTTTCGCTGTGGTCGTCCCTCGAGGGCTCCATTCTGTTCTGGGGTCTGATTCTCGGACTGTTCACAGCGGGTGTGACTCTGCTGCAGCGCCGAGGCCATGAGGACTATCTGGCCTATACCCTTGGCACCCTCTTCTTCATCGGCCTGTTCTTCAGCTTCCTGATCGCCGGCCCGGCGAATCCGTTTCGACCGACGCCATTGCCGATTCCAACGGATGGTCCAGGTCCCAACCCACTGCTCCAGAACCACATCTTGATGATCATCCATCCGCCCATGCTCTACCTGGGCTATGTCGGCATGAGCGTACCGTTCGCAATGGCCGTGGCAGCCCTGCTGAGAGGTCAATTGGGGGCCAGCTGGCTGCGACCTCTCCGCAATTGGCTGCTGGTGCCCACGAGCTTTCTGACCTTGGGGATCATGCTGGGAGGCTGGTGGTCCTACGAGGTTCTGGGATGGGGCGGCTACTGGGCCTGGGATCCGGTCGAGAACGCATCTTTCCTACCGTGGTTGACCGCCATTGCCGCACTGCACTCGGCGGTCGTGCAACAGCGACGAGGAACACTCAAGGCCTGGACCGTTATTCTGGTGATGGTGACGTTTCTGCTCACCATCCTGGGGACCTTTCTCACCCGGTCCGGTGTGGTCAATTCGGTTCACTCCTTCACCCAGAGCCCCATCGGCCCACTCTTCCTGGGTTTTC
>JAUWSP010000261.1 GCA_030610025.1 Acidobacteriota bacterium
AACCCTCAGGCCCTCAATGGTCAGCCAGGAGGTACGACCGGGCGCCTCAACCTGCACGGCGCAAATGGCCAGGGCAGGGCCCTGGGAACTAGTCCGCCCGGGCGGAGATTTGGCGGATCTTGAAGGCCAGGGCGATCAGCACCAGTACGATGATGGCCAGGGAGACCAGCAGGCCCTTGCGTCGGAATGCCAGCTCGTCCATGGCTTCGATCCCGGCGACGAAGGCCGCCTCTGCGTGCTCCATGCCTCGGGCATGGGTCTCCATGAACTCACTGTCCTCGTCCACCGAGAAGCCGTGCACCAGGACCTCGAGTCCGATCTGCGCATCGACCGCTTGATCGATCTCGGCCAGCGCGTGGCTCGTTTCGACGCCACCCCTTCGGGCCCGGAGCAGGACCCGCTCGGCACCGGCTGTCAGAGAAGTCAGCTCTTGCATCCGATTCTGGATCGCGCGGGATATCTCGATCCCTTCGGGCTCGTCGGCGAGGAGGGGCTCGGTCGCATGACAGGTATCGCACCGGATCACATGTCCCTCGACCATTTCACCAGTTTCCGGATCTTCATAGGTGTAGGTGGTCTTGCCCAGTCGAAACTTGTTGAACAGTCGCTCGAACTCCAGGCGAAGCACCAGGTCGCCCTCTTCGGATGTCGCCAAGGTGTGCTGGGGTAGGTTCAGGGCCTTGTCGATCAGCCAATTGAACAAAGCGTCGCCTTCGAGGCCTTGTGCCTCGGCCTCTGCCATCAGCGCATCCCGGGTCTCGATGTGGCTCTGGCGAATAGCCTCTGGCTCCTGCAAGTGGCCCGCTACCCTTTCGTTGTCCCCGTGGCAGAACTGGCACGGAGTCGGCGGTGGTGGTGAGAGCATGCCCACGGACGGTCTCACGATTCCATGGTTGCCGTGACAGGCGGAGCATTCGCCCAGGCTGGTCATCGTCACCGAGGCTTGCGGCTCGGGGTCTTCGTGGCAACCCGCACACCCATCGGGGCCGGCCTCCGCAATGAGTTCGTTGTGCGCCTCGAAGGCCGCCAACTTGGGGCTGCCGCGGAACATGTCGGCCTCGCGCCCATGGCACTGACCGCAGACGAAGGTCACCGAGTCCAGGCCGGGTGGAGCCGCGCCGTGGTTGCCATGGCAGTCGTTGCAGGTCGGGGCCGAGAGATCCTCCTTGACCAGGAGATTCTCGGCGTGGACGCTCTGCTTCCAGCGGGCATACTGGTCGATCGGCAGCGGTTGTCCGTTGGGCAACTCGTAGCCAGCCATCCGCTCCGCATCGCCGTGGCAGGCTCGGCAGGTCTCGGCGACCTGGGTTGGAAAGACCATGGAGTCGGGGTCGCCGACGGCGAGGATCCCATGAAGGCCGTGACAGTCGGTGCAGGTGGCGACGTTGACATCGCCTTCCTCCAGGGCGATGCCGTGACGAGAAGTCCAGTACTCGCGCTCCTGATCGATCCTGGCGTCGGGCTTGAACCGTTTCATGTAGGTGGGGTCCGAATGACAGCGACCGCAAAAGCCTGGGATCGAGCCCTTGTCTGGTGTTCCGACGTAGGGGGTGTCGCTGAAGCTCTCGTCCATCGCCGCCATCATGTCGTCGGCGAGCGCTGGATCGGGATTGCCGCCATGGCAGTCGTGGCAGGAGAGACCGGCGGCTGCATGGGCCCCACCGCGGACGCCCTCCATCATCTGGAGGCTCTCCGAGTCGAAGAGATCGCCGTCGGAGTGGCAGCTCTCACAGGAGGTTGGGGTCTGGGCGAAAGTGGGTGCCGCCGCAAGCGCGAGGATGGAAAGGCCCAGCGTCAGAAAAGCCGATCGCTTCATGACTCCCTCCCTTCTTTCTGGCCTTCAATCTGGCCTTCAATCTGGCCTTCAGCCGGTCCCGCATCGTGACGCGTGGCCAGGGCGAGTAGCAGCATCAACACACCCGTGCCAATCACGATCAAGAAGGGCACTAACGACCGGTACCCCCAGGCTGTCATGCCCACGATGTAGATCAGGGCGAGGATTCCAATGAACGTGAAGGCTGGACTTCGACCCGTCACATTGACTTTTCTGTCCAGGAACGGGACCAGCACCATCAGCAGCCCGCCCAGGCTGAACAGGAGGATCGGAATCGCCTCGTACTCAATGCCGGCGATCTCTCCTCCAGGGACCAGCTTGAGAGTCTCGAACATGAACATGAAATACCACTCGGGCCGAATGTTCTTGAAGGCCGGCACGAAGGGGTCGGCTTTCTCTCCGAGCTCCCAGGGGAACAGGGCAGCGATCGCGGCGAGGACCCCGAGAGCCAGAATCCAGCCCCACAGGTCGCGCATGGCGAAGTCGGGGAAGAACTTCATGGGGCGCTTGCCGGCTGCTTCCTCTTGCTGCTTTGGTGGAACGCTCATCCCCTGGACCTGGACCAGCATCAGGTGGATGCCGAGCAACACGGTCGTGATGGCCGGCAGGATCGCCACGTGCCATCCGAAGAATCGCGACAGGGTCCCACCGGTGACCCGGTCGCCACCGCGCAGGAATCGAAGGGTCCACTCTCCGACGATCGGCACCGCGCCGGCGATGTCGGTTCCCACCTTGGTTGCGAAGAAGGCCAGTTGATTCCACGGCAGCAGATAGCCCGAAAACCCGAAGGCCATGGCCAGGAACAGTAGTAGGCAGCCCGTGATCCACGTCATTTCACGAGGCTTGCGGTAGGACTTCGTGAAGTAGACGGTGGCCAGATGGACGAAGGCGAAAAAGACCATCAGGTTGGCCGACCACGAATGGAGCGAGCGGATCAGCCAGCCGAATGGCACCACGGTCATGATGAACTCCACCGACTCGAAGGCTCCGTCTGCCGAGGGTCGGTAGTAGAGCATCAGCATGATGCCGGTCACCACCTGGATGACGAAGAAGAACATCGTCATGCCGCCCAGGTAGTAGAAGACCGAGAGTCGGTGCGTTGGCACCGTCTTGTGTGTGGCGAAGTCCTGGACCTCGGTGACCGGCAGGCGGTCGTCGAACCAGGCGCGGACGTTGTCGACCAGGGCTTTCATGGCTCAGGCTCTCGAGACGACGATGGTTTGTGGTTGACCCGAGCCCTTGAAGACCAGGTCCACCTTGAAGGGCTCCAGCGGTTTGGGTGGCGGACCAGCAACGACTTGTCCGTGGAGGTTGTAGTCGCCGTTGTGGCAGTTACACCAGATCCGCTGCTTGTCCTTCTGGAACTCGACGATGCAGTCGAGGTGCGTGCAAGTCCCAGCGAAGGCGCGGTACTCGGTCTCGGAAACGCGCACCAGAATGACCGGGTCGGCGCCGAAGCGGACGATCTTGAAGCCCTTTTCGAGGAGCTCCGGATCATTGGTGGGGCCGGCCTCCACCTGATTCGTGCTCGCCTCTGGGACCTCGGGTGGACTGACAAACCTCGCCACCGGATAGGCGATCGCGGCCATGAGTGCACCAGCGGAGGTGCCTAGAAACCAGGTGAGAAAGCGGCGACGGCCGCTGGCTCCTTCCGAATCAGCCATCAGCATTACCTCCCATGAGTGTCCCGGAGAGCCGCACAGGCATTGTCAGAGTGCCTCCCCTGAGCTGGCTGGAACCGCTGCATTGTATCGCAGAGGATTTCCGCGTCTCCACCCATTCGGGTAGGAGCGGCCATCTATGTCGGGAGCGGCAGCTTGCTCCTGGCCTGGTTGATCAAGGCGGGTCTTTCGACAGGCCCGCCTCTCTTTTTTCCCTTGGCGTACCTTGTCCGGAGTTTCAGTCGGACGTACACTAGACAGCAGCAGTCGGGTACCACCTGTGAGATGGCTGAAGACCGAAAGGCAGATGCACCAAGGGAGATCGACCCACGATGACGAAGCGCACCGCCGAAGACATCATGAACCCGGAAGTCATCTCGGTGACTGACCAGATGGCGGTCAAGGAGCTGGCCAGCTTTTTGACCGATCAGGAGATCTCTGGGGCACCCGTGGAGGACGAGAAGGGCGCTCTGATCGGTGTGGTTTCCGTGACCGATATCGTTCGCGCCGCTTCGTCGGGGGGAGACAGACTGATGAATGGCCATGACTGCGAGGCCCATTTCTACACTCGTGGTTGGGAAGAAAGGCTCAGTGCCTACGATTTGGAGATGCTACATCTGCAAGACGATGAGTTGAGGGTGCGCGACATCATGACGCCATCGGTCTTCGCCATCGAAGCCGCGGCACCAGTCGCCGCCGTCGCCCAGAGCATGATGGATTCCCATCTGCACCGCTTGCTGGTAGTCCGAGAAGGGAAAGTCGTGGGACTCGTCAGCACTTCGGACATGCTTGCACTGCTGTCAGAGACCGACTAGTGTCCCGTACTTGATTGGAGGAGATTCGATGGGCTCTGAAGAGATTGCCTTTTCCATCGTTACAGATTTGAGCTACGAGGATGCGGTGCAACGGTGCAGGCAGGCCCTGGCCGACGAGGGTTTCGGGGTTCTCACCGAGATCGATATCCAGGCGACGCTGAAGAAGAAGCTGGACGTGGATCGGACACCCTACCTGATCCTGGGAGCATGCCATCCACCGTCGGCACACAAGGTCCTTTCCGTCGCGCCCGAGGCCGGGGTGCTATTGCCCTGCAATGTCACGGTTTCCGTGGAAGAGGGGCAGACGGTGGTCCGAGCCATGAACCCGGGCGTCGCCATGGCCGTCCTGGAGGCCGAAGGGCTCGAGCGCGTCGCAACCGAAGTGGCCGAGGCGCTGAGCCGGGCCATCCAGGCGGTCGCCAGCACCGTCTAGTCCGCGGGCGGGGGCAAGCCCTCCCGGTCTTCTCTAGATCAGACTCTTGCCGAAACTCTTGACGGTGAACACCGGGCAGGGTGCGAGTCGCACGACGTGCTCGGCTGTGCTTCCCACCAACAGACGCTCCAGGCC
>JAUWSP010000025.1 GCA_030610025.1 Acidobacteriota bacterium
GGGGGAGGGCAATCCCCTGCCGCGTTCATCGTCATCGACTCCACGATTGGTGGGTGCTCCCGCGGCGGCCTGCGGATCGTGCCTGATCTCAGCGAGGCCGAGCTGTGCGTGGCAGCCCACGCGATGACGCTGAAATACGGTCTGCTGGGATTGCCCCAGGGAGGAGCGAAGGCGGGAATTCGCGGCGATGCCGAAGCTTCGCCTGAGGAGAGGCAGCAGCAGCTGAGCGACTTTGCCGTTGCTGTTCGCCCGTATCTCATGCAGAGGGTCTATCAACCCGATGCCGACCTGGGTACCCGCGGGGAGGACATACGCTCGATGATGTGCTCTCTCGGTCTGGCGGTGAAGCACCGCGAGTGGCGCGGGAGAGACTCCGGCTACTACACCGCGGTGAGCTGTGTGGCAGCCGCCCAGGCAGCCGTGGAGTGGCGGCAGGGCAGGCTTGCAGGCAGCAAGGTCGCGATCGAGGGCTTCGGAAGTGTGGGCTCTGTGGTGGCCGACCTGGTCAGTCGTCGCGGTGCAAAGGTGGTCGCGATCTCCACTTCACAGGGTGCGCTCTACGATCCGGAGGGCTTGGATGTCGATCGACTGCAGGCGATGGCGAGGGAAATGGGCAGCCGAATCGTCGGAGAATACGACCCCACGCTCGCACTGCAACGCCAGGATCTACTCGAGCTGCCCGTCGACCTACTCTTTCCCTGCGCGCGGCACTACTCTCTGCACCAGGAGAACGCTTCTCGGATCGCTGCTCCCATCATCTGTCCGGGTGCCAACAATCCGGCGACCCCGGAAGCCGAGGCGACTCTGTTCGATCGCGGCCACCTCTTCCTTCCCGACTTCGTGTGTAACAGCGGGGGAGTCCTGGGCGGCACGATGGATTTTGCCGGGATCTCCCTGGGGGAGGCAGCGAGTCTGATCGACGAGTGGATGAGAAGAATGATGTTGGATCTTCTCGAACAGGCCGCGAGCCGTGGGCTGACGGTTCGCTCGATCGCGGAACCGGTCGCCTTGGAGCGGCACCAGATGGTGCGGGCCGCAGCAGAGAACCCCTCACTCGGTTCTCGGTTGATGAACCTGGCACTGGAAAGCCACCGCCGTGGCTGGCTGCCGGAGTCCTTGGTGGGAGCACTGTCGAAACCGTACTTTCGCAGGTCACTGCGACTATAGTCCTCCAGTATCGAGGATCTTTGATATGGGAGAAACATCTGTGTCAGGTCGGAGTTTCGAAGAGGTCGTCCTGCAACGTCGCTCGATTCGCCGTTACCAGCACCGAGACGTTCCTGAAGCGGTGATCACAGAGATCTTGGAGACAACGAGGCAGGCACCTTCGTCCATGAATGGGCAGCCCTGGTGTTTTGTCGTCGTCCGCGATGCCGAGACCAGGAGGCGGATCAGCGAGCTCAAGAACCATTTTTGTCCACCTGAGAAGAGGTCCTTCTCTGCCGATTTTCTCTCCCAGGCTCCGGTGATCGTGGTGGTAGGGGTGGATCGGAGCCGATCCTTTGGCCGCGAGCTGGAGAACGGCGTTCTGGCAACCGCATGGCTGCTACTGGCCGCGCAAGCACACGGGCTCGGAAGTGTCTATCTGTCGGCCTACCAGCCGCACGATTCCGGCCTCGAGGTGGAGATTGGCAAGCTCCTGCGTCTACCCGAGGGGGTCCAGCCGGTGACCCTTCTCCCTCTCGGTTATCCGGCTGAGACGCCTTCGACCAAGGAATTACGACCCTTGACAGAGATGATTCATCATGAATTCTTCGGCGAGTGAGTTTCTGAGCGCCATCGATCGGCGCCACAGCGGCGAGCAGAGTGTGGTTCTGCGGTATCGGAACTGTCTGCGCTTCGAGGAGTCGCCTGCTGACAATGAGGATTTCAAGGGGCTCCTGGAGCGCACCAGCATTCGTGAGGGGTTACGGATCTTCCCGCTCCTCACCTACCGTGACGTCGAGATTCTCGTCCTGGACGAGACCTCCCTGATGCACACCCACACCCTGAAGTCGATCGACGGCGCGGTCTCCATCGCGAGGTGTCTGCAGCGGGGGTATCGGAGGATCGCCTTCGAGTCCGGTGGCAACACGGGTACTGCTCTCTCCGTCTACGGCAGGCGGGTCGGGCTGGAGACCTTCCTGGTTCTGCCAGGCGAGAATCTCAGCCTATTGGACAGCGCCGTCTTCGAAGCTCCGACCAGTCATCTCATTGCAGTGCGGGACCGTAGCCGCGTCAAGCAGGTGTCGAGTGAGCTCCGCGAGCGCGACGGGCTTCCCAAGGTGCCACAACCCGAGTGGCGGCTGGAAGCATCGATGTTTATCGGGTGCTATCTGCTCGAAGCCATGCTCGAGGGTCTGCAGTTCGACATTCTGGCCCAGACCATCAGCGCTGCTTTTGCCCCGATCGGCATCTATCGGGTGCTGCGCCGCCAACAACCCGATTTGGGTCGACTGCCGAGCTTCCTTGGCGTCCAGCAAGCCCCCAATTGCCCTATGTATCGCGCCCTGCGGGGTGCTGAGACTGATGCCGGAGAGGCCGGTTCTACCGGCCGACTCCTGACCCGTGTCATGTACGATGCCAGCCCGCAAAGCTACGGCACAGTCGAAGAGCTGCGCGGAGTTCTGGACGAGACGGCGGGTGACCTGACTCTTGTAGACTCGGCAGACTTCGGACATCTACTAGAGGACGAATTTGACGGTGCCGGGATTCTGAGTGTCCTCGCAGGAGCAGGAGTGAACATATTTGTCCGTGACGGAGAGGTCGTGGAGACGACGGGTCTACTGGCTCTCACCGGGACGCTGAAAGAGATCACCGCCGGCCGGATTGCAGCTGGCAGCCGAGTCCTGGTGTGTCTCACCAGCGGTACAGGTAGACCGGACGGCACGGTTGTGCCGGAGGCGTGGGCCGAGGAGTGGGAGATGGCAGGCTGACCCGATAGGGGCCTGTCTCCCGAGGAGACCTTCAATTGCCGGATCCAAAGCGCCACATCATCCTACGAGACTCGACCCTGCGCGAGGCCATGGACACCCCTGGGGTTTGGTTCGATATGGCGACTCGGCGGGAGATCGCCGCGGCCCTGGATCGGCTCGGTGTCGCAGAAGCGGAGGTCGTCGCACCCAGCCGCGTCGAGGCGGACCTCGAGGTTGTTGGCGCGCTGCGGGAGGCGGCGGCCGGCTTACGGCTCTCTGGGCTGATCTACGCTTCGTCACCTGGATGCAGGGTCGAGGTGGAGCAGGCGGCGGCGCTTCTCGATCGGATTGACCTGCTCGTGCCGTTGTCGGCCAGGCGTGAGCCGACATCCCGGCAGGGCAAGGTATCTGTGATGCTGGAGGCTCTTTCCTGGGCCCGTCAGCACTTTTCCGACGTCGGTGTGGGTTTTCCCCACTCCAGCCAAATTGATGGAGATTTTGTCGTCGAGATCGCTGGCCAGGCGACCGCTGCCGGTGCCGGACGAATCACCTTCTATGACACCAATGGCAGCGCCGAGCCGTTTGGCGTTCGCCAGATCGTCGGCCGCCTGGTGGGAGACCTCGACACGACCGTGCTCTTTCATGGTCACAACGACCTGGGACTGGCCACCGCGAACTCGCTGGCGGCCGTGTTGGCGGGTGCGACGGTCATCGACGCTACCGTCAATGGGCTGGGCGACCGAGCGGGCAATGCGAGCCTCGAGCAGGTAGCGGTGCTCCTCGAGCGTGAGGGCTTCGAGACCGGCATCGACCTGTCTCAACTCCGGCCCGTGTCCGAGATGGTGGCCGAAAAGAGCGGCGTGCCGGTGTCGGGCCTCGCCCCGGTGGTAGGGGACTACGCATTCGATCACCGATCCCCGAGCCATCTGGCTGAGCCCGCCGAGTTCGAAGCGTTCACGCCTGAGCTGGTGGGCGGAGAGCGCCGCCTACAGAAAGCGCCAGCGGGGACTTACAAACGCGATAAGTCGGAAGACTGAGTCGGGAGCGCCATGGACATCGTACTCTTCAATCCAGCGCCGCGAGCAGGCAAGCAAGTACAGCGACGGGTGGAGCTTCCCCTGAGCCTTCTGTGCACGGCTACGCCGTTGGATCGCCTCGGTTACCGCATCCAGATCATCGACGAGTTTGCCAATCCAGATTGGAAGCAGGAATTGTTGGCTGGCATCGAGGAGCGGCCGATCTGCTTCGGTGTGACCTGCATGACGGGACCGCAGATCTGGCATGCGCTCGAAGGATGCAGGTTGGTGCGCGAGCGCCATCCGGACGTGCCGATTATCTGGGGGGGCGTTCACGCCAGCCTGATGCCACAGCAGACCCTGTCGCATTCCCTGGTGGATATCGTCGTGGTGGGTGAGGGTGAAGAGACGTTTCTGGAGTTGGTCAAGGCCCTGGAGTCAGGGACTCCGCTGAGCCGAGTCGCTGGCATCTGGTACAGGGATGATGAAGAGACCTCTGTGGGTTCCGGCAATGAGCGCACCGAGGCTGCATCGATCCTGCCCGTCCTGAGCTCCGACTCCGAGAATTCCTGTGTTGGCACAACCGTGGAGACCAATGGTTACCGCTGGACCGGCGAGCGCCCCTTTGTGAATATGGACGAGCAGGCGCCTCTCGCCTATCACCTGATCGACATGAACCGTTACCGACGGCAGCTTTTTGGTATCGATCACGTCAGCTTCAATTCGAGCCGCGGCTGCACCTTCCGCTGCAACTTCTGCTGGGACCCGGTGATGCACAAGCGGAAGTGGCGAGCGATGCGGCCGGAAACAGTGCTCGAGCAGCTGCAACGAATCATCACCGATCATGACATTCGTGGATTCCTGTTTACCGACGACCACTTCTTCATCGACATGAAGCGGGCGCGGGCCATCCTGGAGGCCATCGTTCGCGCCGATCTGGACATCTCGATCAGCAAGCTGCAGATCCGAGCGGACACCATCTGCAAGATGGACAAGGACTTTCTGGAGCTTCTGGTCAGGGCGAAGGTCAAGCGCCTGACAGTCGGGGTGGAGTCCGGCAGCCAACGGCTGCTCGACCTGATCAAGAAAGACGTCACCGTAGAGCAGGTGGTCGAGGCCAACAGGAAGCTGATTCCCTATCCCATCGTGCCGATCTATCTGTTCATGATGGGACTGCCCTCGGAAACACCCGCGGAGCTCGAAGAGAGCATCCAGCTGGCGGTCCAGCTCACGGACGAGAACCCCAGGGCCGTCAAGACCTTCAACATCTATACCCCTTACCCGGGAACGCAGTTGTACGACGTCTGTGTCGAGTACGGATTGCGCGAGCCTGGGAATCTGGAGGGGTGGGGGCACTTCAACTTCCGGAACGTGGCAGCGCAATCACCATGGCTCCCAGCTGCCACCAAGAAGATGATCACCGCACTCGATTTTCCTCTGATGTTCCTGGGCAAGGGACACTTCGTCAACCCGTACAAGAAGACGAATCCCCTGGTGGTCGCGTTGGCCAAGCTCTACTACCCGGTGGCACGGTATCGCGTCGCCAACCTCGAAACCCGCTGGCCGATCGAATCGACGCTGGTGAAGTCCATGGGCCTGTTTGGTCGCCAGGAGTGACCGCTCCCGGAGCGGGATTTGGAGGATAGCCGATGAGGAACACTCGATCTTCCACGACAGCTCTGTCGGTGCTGGGTTTTCGGGCCCGTGGGTGGGTACCCAATACCAAGATCAGTCCACCGGAGTATTCGGCGAGATCCCCGGCGAGCGTCGAGAATCAGACGAGTCGCGAGTCGACGAGTAGGCTGGAGAACGACTTCTACAGGGCTCGCCTGCAGGCTTGGGACGATCGGCAGGAACAGAGACGAGCGGCCCGCACCAGCCTTCACGAAGAAGAGCTCACCTGGATGTCGACGGTTCAGGATGCCAGGTTCGCGCTGCTGGTGTCTCCTGAGACGGGATTCGACACCTGGGGAATCGAGACCTCGGTCGCCGAGATACTACCGGGCTGGCACACCGGGAGTCACATCCATGGGGAAGAGGCGATCTACGTTATCGGTGGCCGGGGTTTCATCGCGGTCGATGGGATCCGGTACGACATCTACCCCGGGACCACGATCGGCGTGCCGTACGGAGCCGAGCACCAGCTATTCAATACCGGCTCGGACACTCTGAGCTACCTCTCGGCCACCGCCTATCCGCTCGAGCGCTACCTGGGTCTCTATCGGCTCGAGCAGGTCGAGGAGTGCGGCCCGAGCGCGACGATTCCTCAGTTGCCGGTTTCCAAGCACGGCTACGATCAGAAGGGCCGGCGCATTCGGCTCTTGTGGGAGGAGGCCTTCTACCGAGATGGTTCGGTCGGTCTGCGGGCCTGGCTCGAGGCGCGTATTCGAGGCGGGGTGGATCTTCGCCAACGGTACGTAGGCGGCGCTCCAGCAGCGAGAAACAAGGCGGCCCGCCTTGCCAGCGGTATCGGTCATCACAGCGCTTGGGTACAGCTGATGGGCGGACCCAGGAAGATGGACTTTTCAAACAGGTTGGCTCTCATCAGCGGCTTTTTGATTGAGGACCCCGGTGCCCATAGCGGCCGGCACGCACATATGGAGGCGATCATCTATGTCCTCAATGGACATGGGTACAGCGTGGTCGACGGTGAGAAGATTCCGTGGAGACCTGGCTCGTCGTTGCATGTCCAGGGTCCCCAGGTCCAGCATCAGCATTTCAATACCGGCAGCGAGCCTGCTTTCATGCTGCGTATTGCCAGTGGGTTGCGGCCCTATATCGAAAGGAGCGTCAAGGAGGTCTTTCCGTTCCTCTGGTTCGAAGCCCACGGCAGAAGTGATGAGGCGACTACCGCGTCGTAGGTGCCAAGGAGCCCTTCAGACAAGAACTGCCAGAAGACGAAGGTACGCCGGTCGGCATCTCCAGGCTCGTGTCAGGGTGCAGAGGATAGCTACTCGGCTTCGGGGGGCGGGAAGAGTCCGAGCTGTACGAGCCCGGCGAGAT
This sequence comes from Acidobacteriota bacterium, assembly GCA_030610025.1. GTDB lineage: Bacteria > Acidobacteriota > Thermoanaerobaculia > Multivoradales > JAHEKO01 > JAUVRX01. Next base: position 6,914 of record JAUWSP010000025.1, read on the forward strand.
TGTCCCAGGTCACCCAGAGCTCGGCGATCTTTCCATCTTCAATGCGAAACATTCCGGCGATCTCTGATTCGAGTCGCCGGCCCGTCGGTGGGAAAGGCCCCATCGGCCCCTCCTGAGTGCCCGAGAACGTGCCCCAAAAAGCCACGCGATCTCCCTCTGCGATCAGCGCATCCAGGGTCATCCGCTGATCCGGGAAGGTACTCGCCGTGTCGCGGTAGAACTGTTTGAACTCCTCGCAGCTGGTCACGGCAATCTCTGGCGTCGCCTCGCAGTGCCTCACGAAGTCTGGAGCGAGAAGAGTATCGAAGGCTTCCAGGTCGTTTCGATTGCCAGCATCCGCGAACGCCCGCACGATCATCTTGTTGGCTTCACTCATCCTTGCCTCCTACGCAGGTTCAGGCACTAGTCCGTTGTTGTTGGATTATGACTCAAGACCTGGTTAACGATCCCTTCACCTCCGAAATCCCCATGGCGTCAACAGACAAGGCCTTGACTCCGTACTATGGTACGGGGTTTATGGTCAGACTGAAGACGGAGGTACCTTGATGGATTTCACCAACGACTCATTGACTATCGGACAGCTAGCCCAACAGGCAGGAGTCGGAGTCGAGACACTGAGGTACTACGAGCGCCAGAAGCTCATCCCTGAACCTCCAAGAAGGAGATCCGGGTACCGGCAGTACCCGCCTGAGACCGTGAACCGGATCCGGTTCATCAGGAGGGCTAAAGAGCTGGGCTTCTCACTAAAAGAGATCGACGAGTTGCTGACCCTGCGAGCGGAATCTGAGGGGCAATGTGCAGAGGTACTCGCTCGGGCCCAGGGAAAGATCGAGGACATCTCGCAGCGGATTGCCTCGCTAGAGCGGATGAAGCGAGCCCTCGAACAGCTAGCCTCCTCCTGCTCTGAGCGAGCAACCTCTGGAGATTGCCCGATTCTCGACGCGCTGGAGGTCGAACCATGACATGCAGCTGTTGTGGGCCGTCCTCGGAGACTTCCGAACACGCTGTTTGCCCGGCAGATGGCTCGACAGGAGATCCGGTCAAGCGCCTCACGGTCGCGGCCCAGATGAAGGGGCCGGTTCCAGCGAAGCAGGAGTTTTGGCTGTGTCGAAGGCCAGACTGCAGGGTTGTCTACTTCGGTTCAGAGGGCACGACCGTTACTACCAATCAGGTTCATGAGATTCCTGGTTTCAAGGCCGGCGGGCGTGGTCTGGCCTGTTACTGCTTCGGGCACCTCGAGGCCAAGCTCGTGGAAGAGGTCCGGACCTCGGAAACCAGTAGCACAGTGGCCTCCGTAGAAGATCAAGTGAGAGCTGGCAACTGTGCTTGCGAAGTGAGAAACCCGTCTGGGAAGTGTTGCTTGAAGGATTTGAGGGCTCTCGTTGCCAAGGCTCAGCAGGCCGGGAAGGGGTTGGCTTGAACGACTGCCAGACCACCGATTGGGGTCGAAGCTGCTGGAACCTGGGATTTCTTGCCGCTTGGGGGCTGCCGATTCTCGCGATGATCCTGAGTGCTTCGCTAGGTTTCGGTGTCGCTTGGATCTGGCCGATCAGCCTGGCTTGGATGGGAGTGGCGTGCCTGCTCAATGCGCGACGCTGCGGTCGGCGCCATTGCTACCTGACCGGTCCCTTCTTTCTTGTGATAGCCGCAGTGGCTGGGCTCTATGGAGCAGGAGCTCTTGACTTGGGTCCGAATGGCTGGCAACGCCTCGGAAATCTCGCTGTTGTTGGTGGGTTGCTGTTGTGTTGTGTTCCAGAACTGATCTGGGGCCGCTATCGTCCGCAGGTTGGATCGGGGAAATGACTATAGGTACCGAAAACTCGGAGATCAAGGGAGTCAGTGCAGCAGCTACGAGTGCTGGTGCGGCTGTGATCGCGACGGCAGCGAGCGCCTGTTGCATTCCGGTCGTTGCGCCTCTGATTGTCACAGTCCTCGGGGCGAGTGGAGCTGCGTGGGCTGCTGGACTCAAGCCGTACCGCCTCTACTTTCTGTTGGGCTCTTTCGGACTGCTGGTCTTCGGATTCTGGAGCGTCTACCGACCGCAGAGAGCCTGCACTGACGGAACGTGTACTCCAGGGCGTACCAACGTTGCTCGTGCCGCTCGAGTGGTTCTTTGGTTCGCCGCCGCTCTATGGCTCGGGGCTGCTGTGCTGAACATTCTTCCCTACCTTGCGCCCCGAGTCGGATGAACCGGGAACTAAACAGAGGAGTTCGCATGAACAGATCGAGATCCCCGTACCTGGCTGTCAGTTTCCTGCTGTTGGCCTCCTTAGTGATGGGGCGAGCTACCAAGGGCCAGGAGCTCGAGAGAATTCGAAGCGATCGGGAACCCCTGGTGACCCAGTTCAACTCGGATGTCGGGAAGGTAAGAGCGATGTTCCTTGCGTCGCCTACGTGAGGTGTCTGTCTTCGGGGGGCCTCCGAACTGCAGAAGAAGTGGTTGGACAAAGACAGCAGCGCTGAGATCGTAGTGTACGTGGTCTGGTCGCCTCAGTTGGGTGCGCAGGAGAAGCACGCCGTCGACGCTGCCGAGCTGGTGCCCGACAAGCGAGCGCGCCACTACTGGGACGGGGCCATGGTGATCGGAAGCCAGTACCAGAGCCTCACACACCCGGACGGGACCGACCTCACCCTGGGCTCGCCTGCCTGGGATGTCTGGATGCTCTTCGGGTCCGATACGCGTTGGGAGGTCGGGAAGGCTCCCGAGCCTGCGTGGTGGGAGCATCAGCTGGGTGGAATGCCTGAGGATGTCCGTCTCGACCCAGAGAGGTTTGCAGCCAAGGCAGCGGAACTTCTGAGCTCTAACGTGAGTGAGGAGTGACCGGGGCGACATTTCCTGCAGGCGGAGTACGATCGCGAGGCCAAAGCCCTGGCCGCCCCGGGTCGACGGTCTCCGAACCGCTCTCCGGCGGCGGTGCCCACGAGGCCGCCTCCGATCCCATTCAGAAGGTACCGCTCAAGAACGCCGGCATCATCTCCAGCCCTTCGTTCTGGCTTCTCTCACAACCTGGCTGACGGTGCGGGAGGAGATCAGCTGTAACCTTTCTTCATTATGCCGGTCATCACTACAGAAGACGGGAATGGGAGCGGGGGCGAGCAGCGTGTGAACCAACCTGAGGATTTGGAGCTCATGATCGCGGTGCAACAGGGTGAAGTCGGGAAAATGGGAACCCTTTTCGAGCGCCATCACGCGAGGATCTACAACTTCTGCCACCGCATGACCGGTAGTCAGGCAGCGAGTGAGGATCTGGTCCAGGAGGCCTTCATGAGGGCCCTCAAGTACCGCCAGACCTTTCGCGGCGATGCGGACTTCCTGCCCTGGCTCTATCGGCTGGCGCGCAATGTCTGTAACGACTACTTTGAAAAGAACCAGCGCTTTCCGATTACAGGAGAGGACTTGCCAGAGGGGGTCAGCCCGGATCCAAGCGCACTCGACAACGCCCAACAGAAGGAGCAGGTCTGTCTGCTGCGAGAGGCCCTTCTGCGCCTTCCGGTCGAGCGTCGCGAGGTGCTGATCCTGAGCCGTTTCGAGTATCGCCACTACGACGAGATCGCCCAGCTTCTGGGCTGCTCGGTCGGGGCGGTCAAGGTGAGGGTGCACCGGGCGATGAACCAGCTGCGCGAGACCTATCGGGAGTTGTTGAAGGAGAGCGAGTCATGAACTGCGAAAAAGCCGACAAGCTGCTGATGGATTCCCTGATGGGCGCCCTGGGTGCAGAGGAGCGACGGGATCTCGACGAGCATCTGGCGTCCTGTGAGCGGTGTGGCGAGGAAGCGGCGGAAATGGAGACGCTGTGGCATGAGCTCGGGCGTCTCGACGACTCGAGGAGCGAAGTCCCCAGCGACAGGCTGACCCGCCGGTTTCGGTTGGCTCTGGCAGACTTCGAGACGAATCTGCACGAGACATCACGGCCTCGATTCAGCGAGTGGTGGGCTGGTTTGTGGACGGCACGGCCAGCGTGGCAAGCAGCGTTCTCCGCTGCGGTTCTGGTGATGGGTGTTCTTCTGGGTGCTGGTCTGAATTCCCGCCAGTCGTTGAATGAGGAGCTCGACGAGCTCCGGGCCGAAATCGAGACGATGAGCCGCGCCGTCACAGTCTCGCTGCTCAAACACCAGTCGGCCTCCGAGCGTCTTCGAGCGGTCAGCTGGAGCCGGATGTCCGGGGGCGACGACAAGGTCCTGGCCGCACTGCTGGACTCTGCGCGCTCGGATCCCAACGTCAACGTGCGGCTGGCGGCGGTGGACGCCTTGGCGGGATATGCCGACCAGGGCAGCGTCCGCGCCAGTCTGATGGACAACCTGGAGCTCGAGAAGTCGCCTCTCGTACAGCTTGCGGTTCTCGAGGCTGTCGCGGGAGACGAGGGACTGCGGAATGGAGAGCTCCAGAGACTGAAGGAAGCCAGTGAAGTGGACCAGACCCTACTCGACTATTACGCGGCCCAGGCGGAGAGTCTGTAATGAGCAAACTGAATCTAGGACTGTCGGTGCTCTTGATCGCCCTGTGGAGCTCGGTTCCCGGCACAGCTGAAGAGCTGAGCGATAGTCGGACCACAAGCAGGTCGATTGCATTGGAGCGCTCTGGATCGCTGCGCGTCATCGTGGACAACGTCTGGGGCTCGATCTCGGTCGAGGGCTACGACGGAGAGGCCGTCGAGATGACGGCGGTGGAAACCGTGCGCGCCCGAACCACCGAACGGATCGACCAGGCAAGGCGCGAGGTCGAGTTGCAGATCGTCAAGCAGGACGGCGAGATCGAAATCTATGTCGATGGGCCGTTTCGCTGTCGCGACCGGGGCGAGCGGGAGAACTGCTGGGACCGCTGGCATGATCGCTATGAGGTGATTTACGACTTTCGTGTCAGGGTCCCCCATGACACCGACATCGAGGTGCGGACCGTCAATCATGGCGACATCGAGGTTTCTGGCGTTCGTGGAGACTTCCGTGTCCAGAACGTCAACGGCTCCATCGAGCTCTCGGGCCTGGCAGGTTCCGGCGAAGCGACGACGGTCAATGGCCCTGTGGTGGCGAGCTTTGTCTCAAACCCTGAGAACAATAGTCATTTCGAGACCATCATCGGCAAGATCGATGTGAGCTTTCAGCCCGATCTTTCGGCAGATCTCGAGATGGTGACGCGGTGGGGGGAGTTGTGGAGCGAGTACGAAGTCGAGCCGCTGCCCTCCCCGGCACCGACGAAACGCACCGAGGGGGAGCGCACCGTCATCGAGCTGCAGCGTGGCTCGCGGGTGCGGGTGGACAGTGGAGGTCCGACCCATTCCTTCGAAACTCTGAACGGCAATATCTACGTCCGCAAAGGGGCGATCGAAAGAGGTGACAACGATGCGTAAGAAAAGCCTGATGATTCTGTCTTGTATGACCTTGATGTGTGGTGCTCTCGCAGCCCAGCCACAGAGCTTCGTGGTGCCGCTGAGCAACCCGGGGCAACCCGCAGTGTTGGAGGCATCGGTGATGATGGGCTCCATCTCGGTGGTGGGCTATGAAGGGGCGGAAGTGCAGATCGAGGTGACCTTCGAAGAGGAGCACGAGGAC
>JAUWSP010000428.1 GCA_030610025.1 Acidobacteriota bacterium
AAAGCAACTGCCGCAGAGCCGCTAATGACCGTTACACGTTCATCCTTCGGGTGCCAGTGAGGCGGCATCACGAAATTGCCGCTGGTGCGAAACCTCACCGTAAAGAGATCTGCGCCCTTCGGATCGCCTTCGAGCACGGCCATCTCACAATCGGACGGTAGCGTTGGCGGACACGGCTTCCAGGGGGTGCTTTCGTTACGCACTACGTGCTGAACCTCGCCCTCGGGAAACTGCATTACACCGATCTCTGGGCCTGTGCATGCGCTTGCGAGGAGGCAAACAGCAAGAGAGTAGGTGAGCCGTGATGGGCGAGAGATCTGGTTCGGCTGCAATTCGTGGTTCATAGCGGTCCCTCTTTGAGCCCTCTCAACTATATGGAGCATGTGGCAGAACTCCCCTGCACACCGCTGGTACTGCCGATTCGCGGAAATGTTGGCGCGATGGTAGCACGGGGGAATTGACCCATACCTGGCAGGTAGGCGAACGGTACCTACTGGCCGCCTCGCCGACACCGGCGCGGGACTACGGCTTGGAAGACCGGAGGGGTACAGCAAGCCACAACACTCACCAGCCAGGAACTGCAGTAATTACCTGGAGTTTGCGGCTTCGAGTCTGGCGACACCTCGACCTGGTCGAGTACGGTGCAGTAGGCAAGTGCCGGAAGCCCTGATCTACTAAAACTCCGTCGAGTCGAATAGGGCACCACCGTCGATGGGCGTGTCGTTTTTGTCGTGAGGAACACCGACCTTAACCGTCCCTGAACAGGTCTCTCCACGAACATCCGTAGCCGTAAATTCGATGTGGTAGACCCGACCGTCAGCGGTGCCGGATCGCTCCGCTCGTAGATCTGCCGTGCTCGTTCCTATTCCCGCCCCATCCGGTGAGGTATCTCCGTCACCGAGACCATTGGTCGGCTCGTCCTGGAAGATCGTGTCGACCCTGACGGTGGTGGCCTCCCCGCAGGCGTCCTCGACCCCGAGAATGCCAACCGATACGAACTTGTGGTTCACCGGCCAGAGAATGTCGAGGCTCGGATAGGCGTCCGAACAGGTAGGAGGCTGAACCGTTCCGGTATAGCTGCTCTCATCGGTGGCCGCGACCACATTGTCGACCGGGGCGTTGGCGGAGACCGTGCCAAGGTTGTCGTAGAACCCTTCGATAACTTCGCCGGTCAGCTGGCAAGTCATGGAATCGCTTGGCTCCAGGTAGCTGCTCGGACACCGGGCGGTTCCCTGCTCGTCATCCGTGACCACGATGTCACTCAACTCGATGTTGCCCGTATTGGTGACTTCATAGGTCCAGGTCACCGGGCATCCAACCGGGAGCGTCTTGCCATCACCAGCGACATTCCCACTGGCGGTCTGCTTGTCCAGGCTGACAGCTGGTTCCGATCCGAAGTAGTGACTCAGATCGGTGTCGGAGACCTCGCCGAGACGCGAGGCAGCTGTCGCTCTCGCCTGGTTCGTGTATTGCCCCGCTTCGGCTGTGCCATTGAGGGCACAGTTCGTCGACTCGCCAGGGGCGAGGCTGTCCGCCCGACAGGGCACGGGTCCTTCCGGCCGGTCACTGACTTCCAGTTGGGCGATCTGCACGTTCCCGATGTTCGTCACCACATACGTCCACCCCACCGGATCTCCAACGTTGACGATCGGGCCCGGAGCGTCGTCTGCGTCCTCACCATTGGTCGATTTTTGTATTTCGATAGCTGCGGCGGCGTCGTCGGTGCCCGTGTAGTGACTGACATCCAAATCAGAAACCCGGTTGGTGCCATCGCTGGCCCGGGCGAGGCCTTCGTTTCTGTAAAGGCCTTCTGTAGCTACCCCCTCTTTCGTGCAAGTCACCGATTGACCAACCCGGAGAGCGCTCTCAGGACAGTCGATCGTCCCCAGTTGGTCATCGTCGACCACAAAGCTGGTCAGTGCCACATCACCGATGTTCGTAACCACGTAGGTCCACTCGACCGTGTCACCAATCGGGACCGACGGCCCGGGTGGGTCGTCTGCATCGATGCCGTTGGTGAATTTCTCGATATCGATACCAGGCCCAGAGACCTGTTCAGGTACACCCACTTCTCCACCCGATCCAGTCTGGGACACAGAGTCGATCGAAGGAGACACGGGCTCCGTCGGGCTGTTCTCGCTGCTGCAGCCAAGTTGAATGGAAGCGAAGATCGCAACGACGAGAATCGACAGAACTACCAGGTACCTGGCTTTCATAGCAGAACCCCCTTCAGCACCTTCAACAAAAGGTCAGCATCCGAGTGACAGCTTCTGCCGTCTAGAAGGCAGAAGCAAGCCTTTGTGCGTATGCAGATATAGCTATGGACGAATCAGGAGCCCTGGCCCTACACGTCCCCGAACATCAGACGGCGAATCACGGGTAGAGGGAGCTCCCCGTAGCTGAGCAGGGCCTCATGGAAGTTCTTCATACTGTAGTGCTCGCCGAAGCGGCGCTGGTATTCCTCTCGCATCTCGAGAATGACCATCTCGCCGATGATCTCCCGTCCAGGAGGCGAGGGATTCTGTGAGTCGCGCTGCACCTCGATGAAGGCGTTCGCCGGCTCCATCCCAATCTTCTCGACGTAGGCTGCCACCGCTTCGTCGAAGCTCATCTCACCCTTGGCCATGCGGAGCTTGGTGAGGATCCGCTGAATCCGCCACATTCTCATTTGGAGGCGGGCCATTCGGGTCTTGAGCGCCTCCATATGGGGCAGAACAGCCTCGTAATAGCCCTCGTCCTCGAACAACTTCTCGAGGTAGAACGACCAGGCCTGGCTCAGATAGCTCGACTGGTACATCCGCCGCATCGGACGATCGAGGTGCTCTTCGGCGATGGCGCGCTGGACGTTGTGCCCGACCCACTCGTGATACGAGATCACGTGCGTCCAGTAGGGGTTGTAGGACTTGAGGCGGCTCATTCGCTCTTCGTCTGTGAGCTGATCCTCCAGCGGTGTCAGTACGTAGTACCCGGAGATCCGACCCGCCAACGTTGGACCGTAGGAAGCACCACCAAAGGAGAGGATTCGGCGACCCATCGGAGAGGTGGTTTGTACCCCGTAGTCGAACTTCTCGGGGATATCGACGATGTGAGACCCCGGACCCCGAAGCCAGGTATCCGCGAGCGCGACATACCTCTCCGCCATGGGTCGGACATCGGCCCAGGGAGGAGCCTCCTCCTTCATGAGCTCCCAAACGGTGAAGACATCACCAGATGGATGAATCCTGGCAGCCAGAGCCTCCATCTCGGCCCAGGTCGTGGCTTCGTCTGCCGCGGCGATTCTCAACATCTCCTCGACGCCGTACTCGTCGAGGCCTTCATGGATGAACTGATAGAACTCCACGTCCTCGGGGCGCCAGGTCGGCGAGCGATCGGACCTGGGCAGCAGATCGCTTGCGAGCCAGCTCGAGAACTCTCGGACGGCGATCAGCGCCTCGCCTCCCGCTGCCAGAAAGCTCTCTCTCAAGTCGGAATCATCGACGCACACAGTCGGCAACATGTCTTCGAGCATCTGCTCGGCGTAGTAGCTCGTGTAGATGGCGTTGTCTGTCCAGGTCCGG
>JAUWSP010000476.1 GCA_030610025.1 Acidobacteriota bacterium
TCTGACCGAGGAGACTGCGGCTGTGGGTCTCGACGAGATCAACATCCGTCTTGGAAAAGACCTGCGACTCCATCTGGATTCTCGGCAAGCGCTGGAGAGAAGGGGGATCATCGCTCCCTGGATGGAGTACGTCGACATCCTGTGGGTCAAGCAGCAGGGCCAGGAGCAGGCAGACAGTCTGCCGGAGGATCTGCGCCTGGCGCTCGCCGGACTTGTGGGGACCGCCGACAGTTTGATGCTCGGGGGCCGAGGCCCCTTGTGGTATCGGGGTGGCTCCCACGAAGACGAGCGAATCGAGCGCGACAGCCTGGAAGCCACGCTCGAGCTCATGGGTGCCAGGGCGATGGTCGTGGCCCACAGCCCGACGACAGAAAGGGAGATCACCTCACGGTTACAGAATCGACTCTTCCGCATCGATCACGACATCAGCTCCACCGATGCCCTGCAGGCCCTGGTGGTCGAAGGCGACGACATCATGGTGCTCGATGCCTCGACAGGGCGGGCGATCGAGGCACCGGAAGAGCTGCCCATTGGCAAGCTTGATCCGCTAGCCGACCAAGAGTGGTCGGACGGTGATCTGGAGTCGTTCCTGGTACAGGCGCAAGTCGTCGCGTCACGCGATCTGGGGCGGGGAAGTACCCGGCCGCGCCTTCTGGAGATGGAATTGGGAGGCAAGAAGCAGCGTGGCATCTTCAAGAACGTCTCGATCGGCGGCGATTCGGGCTCCGAAGGCCAGGTGGACCGCTATGAGCACGAGGTCGCAGCCTATCGCCTGGACCGCAAGCTGGAGCTGAATCTGGTGCCGGTCTGTGTCCTGCGCGACCTGGACGGCGATCATGGGTCGCTTCAGGTCTGGGTCGAGGACGCCGTGGATCAGGAGGAGGCCACGGCCTACGAACTCGAGTTTTTCGACCGAGATTGGGTGAAAGTGCGCATCACGGAGGGTGTGGTCTTCGATGCCCTGATCGGTAATCGAGATCGGACGGCTGGCGACATCCTTTGCTCGGTCCGGCAGGACGAGCTGTACCTTATCGATCACTCGAAGGCCTTTCCGGACTCATCGGAGATCGGCTGGGAGGAGGGAAGGACCGTCTCGATCGACCCCGGCCTGATTGCCGCGCTCGAAAGCCTCGACCAGGCGTCTCTGGAGCAGGACCTGGGTGAGCTGCTCACCGCTCAGCAGATCGATGGGTTGCTGGCCCGGCGTGACCAGATCCTCGACCATGTAACCCCTGCGGTCAGCGAAGCTGGTCCCTTGCCAATTCAGGGTATCGATCCGGTCCAGGCCGCGGTGTCCCCCGACTCGAAGCCATCCTGGAAGACCATCTCTCCGAAGGTTCCGATGTGGGCGGTGCTGATGACGACGTTGTCGAACCAGATGCGGTAGGTCTTGGTGGCCTCGGGGAAGTAGTTCCAGACAATGAAATGGTTCAGGAGCAGCTCGTCCGCGTGCCGCCACAACACCCCGGTGTGGTGGGCCACCAGCTCACCGTCGATCCACAAGGCCATCTCGCCGTCGTAGTTGCCTGCCCCGAGCGTCACGGAGTTGGCCTGGATCATGGTCTCGATGGAGTACCAGCGGTCCTGCTCCATGGAGACAGGGGTTCCCTGGTTCAGGTTGAAATGGTTGCCCCAGCAGCACTCGAGACCGTTGTTGCAGGGCAGCCCCCGATTGGCACATCCCTGGCAGATGGCTTCAGGGTCGGCGTACCTGGCGCAGCTCGTGCCCGAGTCACAATTCATGTCGGGGAAATAGCTATAGAAGAAGGGTTCGCCAGGTAGCTCGTTTGCCGTCGTTTCGCGGCTGTCCACCGTCGCACCGTTCAAGCACTTGATGCCGTTGGGGCGACATCCGGCGGTGCCGTGACAGGACCAAGGGTCGTCGTCCTGGTCGCCGTGGATAGCGAAGAAGTGGTGCATCGGCCGGTCCCAGGCGCTATCCCACTTCATGTAGAAGCGCACGTAGATCCGCTCCTCGCCGAAGAACCGGTAGCCGAAGCTGGCTCCGGTGCTGTCGGTGTCCAGGACCGCCTCGATCGAGCCATTGCCTTGATAGGTGTGGACCCCCGGCACGCCCGCGGTGACGAGCGTCGCGTCGTCCTCGTGCTCCATGCCCTCCCAGGAGTGGGTCTCGAAGTCGTTGCAGTAAACGGCTGGGTTCTGCTGGCAGTAGGGCTCGATAGCCACTAGCGCACCGGCTCCAAGGTGGCCCGCCATCAGACCAACAAGAAGTCGCGAGGTGTACCGCAGGGAACCGAAGTTACTCACCTTGCAGTCGAGGGTACCAGGGGCGTGCCACTGGTTCTGTGAAGCCTCAACGTCTGCCCAGGAAGCGACGCACAGTGTAGAATCTCCTTCAAATAGACAGGTCGACATCGTCTAGCGGAGCTGTGAGGGACGGGCTCGATGATCGGCGAATCCATAGCGCACTACAAGATCCTCCGCAAGCTCGGTAAAGGCGGCATGGGTGAGGTATTCCTCGCGCGGGACGCGAAGCTGGATCGCAAGATCGCCCTCAAGGTCCTGCCGCCGCAGGCCGCCGGGAACCAGGAGCGACTCGAGCGCTTCCGTCGCGAGGCCAAGGCCGTCGCGGCCCTGAACCACCCCAACATCGTCACCATCTACTCGGTCGAAGAAGTCGACGGCCTCCATTTCCTGACGATGGAGTACGTGGACGGTAAGACCCTTTCGGAAGTGGTACCCAAGAGTGGTCTTCGCCTGCAGCGCTTCTTCGAGGTCGGAATCGCCCTGGCGGATGCGCTGAGCACGGCGCACGAGAAAGGGATCATCCATCGAGACCTGAAACCCCGCAACATCATGGTGGATCGGGACGGCCGGATTCGAGTGCTGGACTTCGGTCTCGCGAAGCTGCTGCCGACCAAGTCTCTGGATGGGACGGACCTCGACTCCACGGAGCCGACGGAAGTTCTGACGGGCGATGGAAAGGTGGTCGGAACGACGCCCTTCATGTCTCCGGAGCAGCTCCGGGGTCGCCCCCTGGACGCTCGGACCGACATCTTCTCGTTGGGGATTCTCCTCTATTGGATGTCGACGGGCCGCCATCCGTTTGGTCGCGACAACTCCGCCGACGTCATCTCCGCGATCCTCTCCTCCAATCCGCCACCTGTGACGGAGCTCAAGGAAGACATGCCGCGCCATCTCGGTCGTGTGATTCGGCACTGTCTGGCGAAGGATCCTTCGCAGCGGTTCCAGACGGCGCTCGATGTGCGCAACGAGCTCGCGGAGCTGCGAAAGGAAGTTGCCACCGGAGCGGCGCCCAGCA
>JAUWSP010000334.1 GCA_030610025.1 Acidobacteriota bacterium
CGGGCCTCATGGTGATCCGTGCCTACCACCAGGATCGCGGCGATGTGGCGAGAGACGTCTGCCTGATTCCGACCTCTGCCCACGGCACGAATCCTGCGAGCTCGGTGATGGCGGGATATCGGGTCGTGCCGGTTGCCCCCGATGAGCGGGGCGATTTCGACCTCGATGACCTGCGATCCAAGGCCGAGGCCCACAAGGACAGGCTGGCCGCGGCGATGATCACCTATCCCTCGACCCACGGCGTGTTCGAGGAGCATGTGCGGGAGGTTTGCGAGATCGTGCATGAGAACGGCGGGCTCGTCTATCTGGATGGTGCCAACATGAACGCCCAGGTCGGCCTGTGCAAACTCTCCGACATCGGTGCCGACGTCTGTCACCTGAACCTCCACAAGACCTTCGCCATTCCACACGGCGGCGGAGGACCGGGGGTGGGGCCGATCTGTGTGGCTGAACATCTCGCGCCTTTCCTGCCTGGCCACCCGGTCGTGGCGACCGGTGGCGAAAAGGCCATCGGACCGGTCTCGTCGGCTCCCTTCGGCAGCCCCGGTGTCCTACCCATCTCCTGGATGTACATCGCGATGATGGGACCCGACGGTCTGAAGAGGGCCAGTCAGGTGGCGATCCTGAACGCCAACTACATGGCCAAGAGGCTCATCGAGCACTATCCGGTGGTCTATACAGGTATGCGGGGCTTTGTGGCTCACGAGTTCATCATCGACTTCCGACAATTCAAGGAGTCCGCAGGTATCACGGTGGACGATGTCGCCAAGCGGCTCATGGACTACGGCTTCCATGCCCCGACCATGTCCTGGCCGGTGGCGGGAACGATGATGGTCGAGCCCACCGAAAGCGAGTCCAAAGCCGAGCTCGACAGGCTCTGTGACGCGCTCATCGCGATCCGAGCCGAAATCCGAGATCTGGAAGAGGGGCGGGGCGACCGGGAAGACAATCTGCTGCGCAACGCCCCGCATACGGCGGGCGTCGTGACCTCTGACAGCTGGCCTCACGGCTACAGCCGAGAGGCCGCCGCCTATCCTGCCGACTGGGTCAAGAGGAGAAAGTTCTGGCCGCCGGTGGGACGCATCGACAATGTCTGGGGAGACCGCAACCTGATCTGCACCTGCGATCCCGTGGAGAGCTACGCCCTGCAAGCTGCCGTCTCGGACACCGACTGAAGGGTGAGAGGGCCGGGCGCTAACGGTCCTCGAGCTAGTCGGCTCTGTCACAGACCGGGCAGGTAACCGGAGGCTGGCCGCTGCCGTCTCGGTTGAGGCGGTCCATTCGCTCGATCCGGGCCCTCCGACACTCGGAGCAACCCCCCAGGTTTTCGGCATCCCACAGGTCCGCCAGAACGACTCCCTGGTCCAGTCGCATCGCTCCATCCAGGGCTTCTTCGAGGAGCTTGACCGTTGGAGGGCTAGAGACCCCCAGGTCTGCCAACCTCTGCATCTCTCCATTTCCACTGCGGACCGGAATGAGGCTGACCATCTTCGAGCCGTGTTGTTGCGCGTAGTCCACAGACCGGATAGCCCACTCGACCATCTCGGCCTCCGGAATGAAGGGAGCACCGACAAGTACGAACGACCGAATGCCGACACCGAAAGACTGAAGAAGGGTCGCGGCTCGGCCGAACGACTCCAGGCTCAGCTTCTTGTTGAGCCGGGGCAGCGCGACCGGGTGAACCGTCTCCAGACCCATGGCCACCTCCAGCCTGCCCTGGAGCAGCTCGGCAAACTCCCGGCAGCCATCGCCAACCAGCCGGGGATGACACTCTACGACAACCCTCGAGCAGGAAGTCAGGAGCTCGGCGATCGCCGACCAATCGGCTCGGGGGACTGCCTTGTCATCGAAGAAATTGCTGGCATTGTAGAGCTTGATGGTGGCCCCGGAAGGGATCTCCCCCAGATCTTCGAACGCCTGCGAGATCTGGGCCGGTATTGCCCCCGGAGGAGTCGGGCCGTCCAGCGTGTACTGCCAGAGATCGCAGAACACGCAGGTGAAAGGACATTCCCGCCCGGTCAAGAAGATCGTCGCACACGGAACGAGGTCACCCTCGGCGTTGCGCTCCACCTCCTGCTGGACTCCGATCGGGCGCCAGGCATCCAGCGGTCTCTTGGCGGGGCGCAGCTGTCGTATTCGCTGATCTTCTGAGCTGATGCTCACCGATGGCCGTGCCGGTAGAGATCCAGATAGTGGTTTCGATAGGCCTCTGGATCCGCCGCGAACCGCTCGGCCAGAACCGACTCGGGACCAGCCCCCTCCTGGAACCTACGCTTCGGAAATACCGGCAGGTCCATTCCCGTGACGGCTTTGACACCGCGCTTCAGGATCTCACCCTTCAAGGTATACAGCTTCTCGATCGAGCCCCTGGTGAGATCATCGAAGGGTATGGCGGTAGCCAAAGACACCAGGCTCGGATGAGTAAAAGGGCTGAAGCCGAGAAAACCGTACTTTCGCAGCGGAGCGTGAACCCGGACGCAGCCACGACTCTGCCCACCGCTATAGGTCAGGGAGTGCTTGATTCGATCGACTCCCCAGCCTTCCTGATACAACAGCGGATTGCCGACCACGCTGCGGATGGTCAGCTCTCGATTCTCTTCGATCGGATAGTCCTTGAGATTCTCATCGCCCCCATCGCCATCCACCAGATAGAGCCACTCGGGATAGAGGCGGCGAAGCTCCTGGACCAGCGCCAGGTTGACGGTCGCGCACTCCACGTCCAGGGGTTTGTAGTCTTCGATGACGTCGACGGCCTCAAACGGATCGAGGCTGTCGGAGTCGACCTCCACTTGCTCACCGAGCACCTCCAGATCCACCTGCCGCAGAAACTCGCGAGCCTGCGCCCCATCCGAGCCGAGGCCATCGACGCTCAGCGTAAAGGCCTTCAATCGAGACGGGCTCTGGCCACGCTCTAGAAGCAGCTTGTACAAGCACAGCAGCACCGAGCCGCTGTCGAGACCTCCAGAGAAGAGCACACCGATGGGCTCACGCGGAGGCACGACCTGCAGCCAGGAGTCGAGTGCCTGCCAGAGCCCTGCGACATAGCGCTCTCCGATGAGATCGAGATCGGCAGGCAGAGACTCGGTAGAAGGTTCCAGGAACCTCTGGTAGATCGGATTGGGATCGGGGCAGCCGATCAATCGAATCGAGGTCACGTGATGCGCCGGCACCATGCGCGTATAGCTCGGGTGAAACTGATCGCCATACCCTTGCGTGTCGAGAAATTCCTGAATCTCGTCGATGCGATCGGCAACCACCAGCAGGGGGCCACTCTCCTGTTTGGCCAGGAAGTAGCGCATCGGCCGGTCTAGGCTCCTCGCCATTCGGACAACCTCCCCCTCTCGGGTCGTCAGCGCAAAGGACCCCAGCAATTGCATCAGTGAGGTAGCGTCGTCACGCAAAAGGAGCTCGCGTGCCTCCTCGACCTCCATGTTGAAGATCTGCTGACTCTTCTCATCAATCAAGTCGACGACACGGTGGATCGGCCTATCCATGGGTTCCTCCCAAGTCTGGTGGGACAACACTCCTATCGAACACAGCGATTATAGCGACGATCGGACCCGATCCTCCCTTACAGCTCGCGGGCTCGAATCTCTCGACGCCGCCCCGAGGTCGCCAGGTGTAGTTGACTTCCACTCTGAAAGCGCTAGGATTCCGTCTTACAGCGAGACAATCTCGTGAACGGCATACTGACCGAGACCGTCAGCTGTTATTTCTTGAAGTCAACCAGGGAAAAGGGAGGAACTGGAAAATGAAGAAAGTCATTTGGGCATTGGTCGTCGTGGCCGCAGTCGGAGCCTTGATGTTCTCCGTCACAGCCTGTGGCAAAGAGGCTCGTGAATCTGCAGGGGATGCGGTCGAGTCTGCCGGCGACGCCGTCAAAGAGAGCGCCGAACAAGTCAAGGAGACTACAGGCGACGCCGTAGAAGCGACCGGGGAGGCAGTAGGTGACGCCGTAGACGCGACCAAGGACGCTGCGGCTGACGCCGCCGACGCTGCCGGTGAGATGGCCGAAGACGCCAAGCACGCCACGGGCGAGGCAATGGAAGACGCCGGCGAGGCGATCGAGGAAGCAGGCGAAAAGCTCCAGGAAGAAGAGGGCGGCAGGTAGCAGCCCTTTCTGGATCGCTCAACGTTGTTTCTGGTAGGTACCCATCAACTCGGCCTGGGCCAGGACGTGCCCTTGAATGGCCGTCTCCAGTTGTGCTTTGGTCGGC